>CAXTFS010000065.1:0-13037 GCA_964243395.1 uncultured Acidobacteriaceae bacterium
CGTGTGAACAGGGCTGCGCCATTGCCAAACTCGTGCTCGTTGACAAGCTCTAGAGCCGCGGCGAAGCTGTCGACGCGCACGATGCCCAGTACGGGCCCGAAGATCTCTTCACGGTAGATCCGCATCTCCGGTTGCACCCGATCAAAGAGGCACGCGCCGAGAAAGAAGCCGTCCCCGTGAGGCAAAGCCGCAAGGCGTCCATCGACCACGAGCTCGGCACCTTCGCGTTGACCCAGCTCCACATAGCCCGTCACGCGTTCCAGATGCTGGCGGGTCACCAGCGGTCCAAGATCGGCGTCGTCGGTCGCGCCGTCACCGATACGCAGAGCAGCGATACGCGGCTTGAGTTTTTCAATCAATGTGTCAGCCGTACTTTGCCCCACGGCGACGGCAACACTGATGGCCATGCAGCGCTCGCCCGCGGAACCGAAGGCAGCGCCGGTGAGGGCATCGGCAGCCTGCTCCAGATCGGCATCCGGCATGACGATCATGTGGTTCTTGGCGCCACCTAGAGCCTGCACACGCTTGCCGTGACTTGTGCCCTGCGCATACACGTATTCCGCGATGGGCGTTGAGCCGACAAAGCTGATCGCCTGCACGTCCGGATGAACGAGCAGCGCGTCAACAGCAGCCTTGTCGCCATGCACGACGTTGAAGACGCCATCGGGCAGTCCGGCTTCCTTCAGCATCTTGGCAAGCAACATGGAAGCACCGGGGTCCCGCTCACTCGGCTTCAGCACAAACGTGTTGCCGCACGCGATCGCCACAGGAAACATCCACAGCGGCACCATCGCCGGAAAGTTGAACGGCGTGATCCCCGCGACGACACCCAGCGGCTGCCGCATCGACCAGCTATCGACGCCGGTGCCCACCTCTTCGGTGAACTCACCCTTGAGCATCTGCGCGATCCCGGTGACAAACTCAACGACCTCCAGCCCGCGCTGGGCCTCTCCCCTGGCATCCGAGAGCACCTTGCCGTGCTCACGATTGATGACGGCGGCAAGCTCATCCAGGCGACGCTCGAGGATTTCGCGGAAGCGAAAGAAGACACGAGCCCGACGCAGCGGTGGTTGCGCTGCCCACGCCGGAAACGCGAGGTGCGCGGCGTCTACTGCAGCGTCGACCTCCGCCGCGTTCGCAAGCGGCACACGGGCCTGCACACGACCGCTGGCTGGGTGGTACACGTCACTGAAGCGTCCGGAGATGCCCGCGCACGGCCCACCGCCAATCCAGTGTTGTAGTTCGGCCACACTCGCCCCGGGCGCAGGGCTGGTTGGGAACTCCGGCAGGAGCGTTGCGGCCATGGGGCAGTCCTCCAGAAAAGCCTCATGCTAACAGCACGTTGGGAAACCTTTGGCGCAGGCGGGTAAAACGTCGCAGGAGTCGCGGACTTCGCGCGGGTCAGGCTCCTCACGATTGTGATATCAAGAAGGCGTGCTGGACCTGACCACTCGCTCGACTCCGAGGAACAAGACGCGGCCTGGCCGTTCGCGGATCACGTTTGTGGTTCGGTCGCTATACGGCTCGGTGGCAATCGCACCCGTGCTGCTAGCGGGGCAACAGACACCGCCGCCAAAGGCTTCTGTGCCTACGGCGCAAGCGTCGGTTGTGCAACCATCCCCAGCGGCTGCCCCGATCACCTTCGACAACGTGATCAACAGCTCAAAGATCAAGTTTGTGCTGAACAGCAGTATCAGCCCGCATCGGTACTCGATTGAGACCATGACCGGTGGCGTCGCTGCCTTTGATTACGACAACGATGGCTTGCTCGATCTCTTCTTTACCAACGGCGCCGAGGTGCCCTCGCTCGAGAAGTCGAACGCTGGCTTTTCCAATCGGCTGTTCCATAACAATGGGAATGGCACGTTCACGGATGTCACCGCAAAGGCCGGTCTCGCGGGGCTGGGCTACTCCATGGGCGTGGCTGCGGGCGACTATGACAATGACGGCTTTGTCGATCTCTACGTCACCGGCGTAAATCACAATCAGCTGTTTCATAACAACGGCAACGGCACGTTTACGGACGTTACGGCGAAGGCCGGAGTGAGTGGTGTCATTCCAGCCACGGGCAAAGCGTGGTCGGTGACGGCCGGCTGGTTCGACTACAACAACGATGGCCTGCTGGACCTGCTGGTCGTGAACTACCTCAATTACGACGTAAAGACAGCGACGATGTGCAGCACGCATAAGATCGCCACCTACTGCTCGCCCGATGACTTTCTGGGCTTGCCGAATATTCTTTATCGCAACAACGGCGATGGCACGTTTACCGATGTCTCCGCGTCGTCCGGCATCGGCCAGTATGTCGGCAAGGGTATGGGCGTTGCCTTCGCCGACTACGACGGGGACGGCTTCATGGATATCTTTGTCTCCAACGACACCTTTCCCAACCTGCTGTTGCATAACAACGGCGATGGCACCTTTACCGATCAGGCCATGGACGCCGGTGTGGCGTACAACCAGATGGGAAAAACCGTAGCGGGCATGGGCGCGGAGTTTCGCGATATGGACAACGATGGGCTGCCGGACATCTTCCACACGGCAATGTTTGGCGACGCGTTTCCGCTCTACAGGAACAGTGGTAAGAGCCTGTTTGAAGACATCACCAGCGAGGCCGGCCTGACGGTCTCGACCAGCAAGATGACCGCCTGGGGAACAGGTGCCTATGACTTCGACAACGATGGCTTGAAAGATCTGTTCACCGCAAATGCTGCCATCCTGGATAACTCCATGGAGGTGGAACACCGGCCGTTCCCGCTGCCGAACAGCCTCTTTCGTAACCTGGGCGGTTTTACCTTTCAGGATGTAAGCGCGACAGCCGGTCCGAGCTTTGCGGTCCCGGCACCGCATCGCGGCGCGGCTTTTGGCGACTTCAACAACGATGGCAAGGTAGACATCGCCGTGGCTGTGTTGAATGGTCCACCCGAGCTGCTGATGAATCGCACAGCCAACAGCAATCATTGGATCCTGCTGAAGCTGGTAGGCGTTCGCGATAACCGTGACGGCTTAGGAACCAAAATAAAGATCACCACGGCGCACGGCAGCCAGTTCAACGAAGCGACAACTGCTGTGGGCTATAACTCCTCCAGCGACAAGCGTGTTCACTTTGGGCTGGGGGATGCAACGCTCATCGAGCGCATTGAGCTTGCATGGCCAACGGGCATCAAGCAGGTGCTGACAAACGTCAAGGTGGATCAGGTGCTGACGATTCGCGAAGGGGACGGGAAATAAGCTACGTCTTCGTCGCAAGCCGGTTCGCGAGCTCTGCCTGGTTGTTGCGCTTCAGTAACTCGGCGAGCGATCGCAGCACCTGCGTTTGCCCCTTAGCGTAGGCTGTCAGCGATTCCGCAATCAGGTCGGCCTTCTTCACGTTACCGACGCGAAAGTAGGCGTCGCAAAGCATATACAAGAGAGCCGGGTTGATGGTTTTGGACCTGGTCAGCAACTCGATGGCCTCAGGCCATTGCGCCTGCCGGTAGCGCACCTCGCCGAGTTCGCCGGTAGCGTTCAGGTTGTTCGGGTCATTGGCAAGCTCTGCGTTGAACTCCTTCTCCGCAGTCACCAGATCGCCTCCCTGCAAGGCCAGCACACCCAGATAGGTGTGCGCGTCCCGGGTCTTGGGATCGAGGGCGAGGGCATGCTGAAAACTGCGCGCGGCCCCTTCGGTGTTGTTGATCGAAAGATACGTCGCGCCCACCGAAACCCAGCCACTGGCCGGTGTGGGCGCGGGGTCCAGCTTGCTTTGCGCCAGGATCTTGCGCGCTTCCTCCTCGTGGCCGTTCGCAAGGGACGTGCGCGCCTGTTCGAGCAGCGCATCCTCGCGCTTCTCCTCGGCCCTGGGCAGGTTCATGGGCAGGTGCTGCAACATCTCGCGATGCAACGCGGCTTCATGCTGTGCCTCCTCCGTGTTGCCGAGCGCCGCATAGGCCCGCGACAGGAAGAAGTGTGCCAATGCCTGCGTCGGATCCAGCTGCAGCGAGCGGTGCAACGCGTCGATGGCCGCCTCGTAGTTCTTTAACTCCAGTTCACAGTGGCCAAGGGCCAGGGTGGAGGCCCCATCATCACCGCGCGCCGCGAGAACACGCTTCAGGTTGCCTTCCGCATCGCTCCATTGTGAAAGCTTTCCCTGGATCGAGGCCAGGAGGCCCAGGTTGTCGAGATCGTTGGGCGTGAGCGCCGCCTGTTTGGCCGCATAGCCTTCTGCCCCCTGCAGATCCATGCCGCCAAACGTTGCGACGGCGAGGTCGAAGTTGATGCGGTGCAGCGTTGCGTCGGCGGCCTGCGCCTTCAGCAGCCAGCGCAAGGCCTCGTCGTTCTGCCCGGCACTGCAAAGCAGTTCGCCATACTTCTGCTGCACCGGCGGGCTATCCGGCGCGGCCTTGATCGCCTGGCGGATGCTGGCGAGCGCAAGCTCGTTGTTGCCCTTCAGGTGGTAGGCCTGGGCCAGGTAGTAGTTGCCTTCCTCGTCTCCGGGAACAACCTGCACCCGGTGCGCGAGCAGCGCAACGGACTGGTCCAGGTGGCCCGTCAGCAGCGCGATGATGCCCACCTTCAGCAGCAGCTCAGGGTCGTTCGGTGCGAGCTTCAGCGCGGCCGCGTAGGCCGCTGCCGCATCTTCCTTGTGCCCGGTATCTTCCAGCAGCATGCCCTTCAACTTCAGGGCTGGCTCAAAGGCTGGGTGCTGCGCCAGCAGGCCGCCGACGATGAGCAGGGCATGCTGTTCATCGCCACCCTGCGCGGCGGCAATGGCGTCATGCATCCCGTGCGCAACCGCCGGGTCCACGGCCGGCGTGTGGCCTTGCGCCCGCGCGCCACAGGCGGCCGCAGCGCCGAGCAACACGAGCGGTAGAAGGTCGTTACAGCATGCGAAGCGACGGCGCTGCCGCCGGTCCTTGCGGCGGGCTCGCCTCTGATCGCGTTGCCGGTTAGGGTAAGGAGGTCTCATGAGCAGACTGCGGTCACTGTTGACGTTGTTTCAGATGTTGATCGCGGTGTACGAGACAGGTAGCTCTCCAGCAGCGTTCATCCGATCCGATTAGTACCGTCAGCAGCGAACAGTTGACATCAAAACACCAGGGCGGCACAAGTTCCGGCCCCCACCGGCACGTGCCGTGCTCGCCAACGTACGGTCGGCTATCCCGCAAAAGAGCTTTGCATTCGGTGGGAGCGCGGAGGTAGAGTGGGTCACGTTGCGATCCCCATGAAGCCAAGCAAACGTTTGTTTACCATCCCTCACTTCAAGCCTCTTTGCGCGATTGCTCTGCTCTGCGCTGCAATGATCCCGCTCCCCGTGCGGGCGCAGACGTCGCAGCCGCCGAATGACGCGGAGGTGACGCGTTTTGTCGATACCCTGCTGGGCAGGATGACCCTCGCCGAAAAGATCGGGCAGTTGGAACAGACCGCCGGCCAGGCGATGTACACGCCGCCCGCGAAGGCGGAAGAGCTGGCGCGCAGTGGGGGCACGGGCAGCTTTCTGTTCTTCACCGATCCCGCGCGGATCAACGAGCTACAGCGCATCGCCGTGACGCAGTCGCGTCTGCACATTCCCTTGCTGTTCGGCTATGACGTCATTCATGGCTTCCGCACGATTGCGCCAATTCCGCTGGCGATGGCGGCTTCGTGGGATCCATCGCTGGTCACGCAAACCCAGAGCATGGCAGCGCAGGAAGCTCGTGTGGCGGGCATCCACTGGGCCTTCGCGCCCATGGTGGACATCGCTCGCGATGCGCGCTGGGGACGCATCATGGAAAGCGCCGGAGAAGATCCCTACCTGGGTGAAACCATGGCCGCTGCGCAGGTGCGTGGCTTTCAGGGGGACACGATCGGCAGTCCCGATCACCTGCTGGCCTCCGTCAAGCATTTCGGTGGCTACGGTGCCGCGGTGGGCGGCCGCGATTACGACAGCGCGGACATCTCCGATGAGCAGCTGTACAACGTGTACCTGCGGCCCTACAAGGCGGGCGTGGATGCCGGCACGGCCACCATCATGTCCGCCTACATGGACCTGAACGGCGTACCCGCCAGCGCCAACACCTGGCTGCTGCAGGATGTGTTGCGCAAGGACTGGGGCTTCAAGGGTTTTGTGGTCAGCGACTGGGAGACGGTAAAGAGCCTGCAGACCCATGGCTTCGCGGCGAACCCAACCGACGCGGCGCTGCGTGCTGCAAACGCCGGCGTGAACATGGAGATGACCAGCTCGCTGTATCGCGAAGAGCTGCCCAATGCCGTGAAGAGCGGACAGATCACCGAAGCAGCCATCGACGCCCTGGCGCGGCCGATCCTGGCCATGAAGTACCGCATGGGCCTGTTCACCAGGCCCTACATCGACATGGACCGGTACAAGCAGGTAACAGGCTCACCCGAGCAGCGCGCTGCGGTGCGTTACGCGGCCACGCAGACAGCCGTGCTGCTGCGCAACGAAGGGGGAGCCCTGCCGTTACGACAAGGCATCCACTCTGTCGCCGTTATCGGACCGCTGGCTGACAGCAAGGTGGACACGCTGGGCTCATGGGCCATCCATGGTGATCGCGACCGCGTGGTAACGGTCGCCCAAGGCCTTCGTGAGGCGCTGCCGGACGCCTCGGTGGCCGTCGCGGAGGGCGTAGAGATTGAGCGCGGTTCGCCCACGATCTTCGATGAGCAGGTGCCCCCCGCAAAGCCCACCCTGACCACCGATGCGGCGCGCTCCACGGAGTTCGCGCACGCGCTGCAACTGGCGAGCACCGCCGATGTTGCCGTGATGGTGCTGGGTGAAGCGCAGACTATGAGTGGGGAACGCGCCTCCCGCGCCAGCCTCACGCTGCCCGGCGAACAGGAGCGGCTTCTGGAGGCTGTGGTTGCTTTGGGCAAGCCCGTTGTGCTGGTGCTGATGTCCGGCCGCCCGCTCGATCTGGTGTGGGCCTCAACGCATGTGCCGGCGATCCTGCAGGTCTGGTACCCGGGCTCCGAGGGTGGCCATGCCGTCGCTGACCTGCTCCTGGGAAAGGCGAATCCCAGTGGTCATCTGCCGGTCACCTGGCCACGCAACGCGGGCCAGGAGCCTTTGTATTACGACACCAATCTCACCCAGATCCCAGAGGACACGGCAGGTCGCTACTGGGACATGCCAAGCACGCCGCTTTATCCCTTTGGCTACGGCTTGAGCTACTCGAGCTTCGAGGTCGGTGACCTCAAGCTGGGTGCCTCATCGCTCAACACCAGCGCGCCCCTCCATGTTAGCGTGACGTTGCGGAACACCTCGCAGGTCGCTGGAGCTGAGGTCGTCCAGCTCTATACGCATCAACGCGCCGGCAGCACCTCCCGGCCGGTGCGCGAGTTGAAGGCTTACCGCAAGGTGACCGTCGCCGCGGGAGCCTCGCAGGTGATCGATCTCCAGCTTAAGGCCGACGACCTTCGCTACTGGAGCCCTTCCCTGCACCGGCGCGTGCTTGAGCCGGGAACCTTTGATTTGTGGGTGGGTACAGACTGCAACGCCCCGCTGCACACGACGTTTACTGTCGTTGCTCCCTAACGGTTTACTGCCGCTGCTCTCTGGGTACAGCAGCGTGGGGCTTTGACACACCGGTTTTGACGCTCTCGGTGCAGAGAGGGGCGGTCGACTCGCGCAGGATGAGTTCGGGCTCGATCTTGATCACCGCGTCGGTGTGTTCGCCGCGCAGCTTGGACAGCAGCAGCGTGGCTGCGCTCGCGCCCATGTGCGTGAGCGGCTGGCGGATGGTGGTCAGACTGGGCACGTAGAACGACGCCGCCTGAATGTCGTCGAAGCCAATGACGGACACATCGCTGGGCACCTGCAGGCCGCCATCGTGCAGGGCGCGCACGCAACCAATTGCGGAAATGTCGTTGAAGCACAGCACCGCGGTAAAGTCACGGTGCCGCGTGAGCAGCTCGGCCACGACGGGATACCCCAGCTCCGGGGTGTTCACGTCTTTCTCAAGCCGAATGATATGGCTTTCGGGGACAGCAATGCCGAGTTGACGTGCGACACGGACCAGCGCGCGCCAGCGGCTGTGCGAATCAGAGCTCACCGCCGTGCCGCGCATGAAGACGATCTTCCGATGGCCTTCGCGCACCAGATGTCCCAGAGCCAGTTCCGCGGCGCGATCGTGGTCGATCACGATGTTGGAAACACCGGAGAGCACCTTGTGCCCGGCAACGGTAACCGTCGGGCTCGAAGGTGCGCTGACCAGGTGCGTGTCAATGGCCAGAATGCCCTCTACACCACGCTGTGCCAGCAGGCGCGGGTACTCATCGACCAGATCCTTGCGATGGCGGTGGTGCGCGGTGAAGAAAAAGTAGCCTTCGCGCATCAGCACGTCGGCTGCGCCGGCCAGCACCTGCGCATGGTAGCCCTCGCCGAGCTCCGGCAACAGGATGCCGATGGTCTGTGAGCGCTTGCCCTGGAGCAGGCGGGCCACCATGCTGGGTTGATAGTTGAACTGTTGCGCCGCGGCACGCACCCGTTCGCGCGTCGCCTCCGGAATCGACCGGTTCGGTGCGTTGTTGAGGACGAAGGAGACGGTCGCCGGGCTTAGACCCAGGTGCTCGGCCAGCGTTTTGAGGCTTACAGGCTGGCCTGGCTTGAGCTCGGATCGCGGCATGCGGAACCTCAGTATAGGTCAGGGGTCTTCTGACAGGGCCCACGCGCGGCGAGTGGCATGACGTCGGCGACTCACCAAACGAAGGTGCCCACGCTGCCGGCCCCGAGAGCCGCCTCGAACTGCTCCCCGGCGGACCCAACGGTAAAGGTCTTCGGGCCGGAGCCGGTGTTGGTCACCAGCAGCACATGCTTGCCCTGCGGCGTGCGCCAGGCAACGTTGGCGAGCTCCGGGTCAGGGTTGGTCGAATCGATGCGCACGGACCCCGGCGGCACAAACTTGGAGGCGTGCGCCACCGTGTAGAACGCGATGTTGCGCGTCGCCTCATTGCCGTCGATCGTGATTGCCCCCTGGCACACCGGGCAGCCGCCATCAGGGGTGTGCGGGCCAAAGCTTGGGTCCGCGGCGAGATTCCACAACAGCACGGTGCGGCTCCAGTTGCGCATCGCCCCGATCACAACGCGCGACACCGGCCGGGCGACGGGCATGAGCGAGCCGTCCCTGGTACGCTCGACCACCATCTGCTCGGTGAAGTACAGGTTCTTCGCGGGGTACGCCTCATGCACCTGCGACATCGCCGAGATCTCCCCCTCGTAGAGATGGAATCCGGAACCGTCCGCAAAGGCCCGCGCCTTCGGATCGCCCAGGATCGTGAGCGGGTAATCGGGATGATTGCAGTTGTGATCGAACAGGATCACCTTGGTGGTCAGCCCGGCGCGCTGCAACGCCGGGCCGAGCGCATCGCGCAGAAAGGCCTCTTCCTCGGTCGCCTGCATCACCATGCTGGGGGTGTTGTTGGCGTTCAGGGGCTCGTTCTGCATGGTCAGCGCGGTGATTGGCACACCGTGTGCCCGCATGCCTTGCAGGTAACGCACCAGGTACGCGGCGTACACCGGGTAGAGCTCAGGCTTCAGACTGCCCGCCTTGGCTGCGCCGTTGGTCTTCATCCACGAGGGCGCGGTCCAGGGTGAGGCCAGAATCTGCAGCCCCGGCGCGATGGCGAGCACCTCTTTCAGCACGGGAATCAGGTCCGTTTCATCCTCGGCCAGCGAGAAGTGCTGCAGTGTGGGATCGGCGCCTCCGCCCGCGACATCGTCATAGGTGAAGACGTGGTCGTTCATGTCGGACGCACCGATGCTGACGCGCAGGTAGCTCACGCCGGCCTGTCCGGGCCCCCGCCCGAAGATCCCCTCTAGCAGGGCGTGGCGTCGTGCCGCGTCCATGTGGTGCAGCAGCTGCGCGCTCCCACCCGTCATGGCGAACCCGAAGCCGTCGATGCTCTGAAACGTTTTCGTGTCATCCACCGCGATGGTTGGCGGGTGCGCGGCCGGCCGGAGCTCCGGTTGCACCGCCTGCATGCTGAGCAGCTGGGTGCGATCGGCGTTGGTGAGCCATTCGGCCACGTGACCGGGCTGTTGCGCCGCGCCAGGGATCGTCGCCGACATCAGCAGGGCAAAAGGAAGCAGGTTCACAGGAAGCGTGCGCACAAAAGTCTCCTTCAGTCGCCGAGTGATCCACCGATCCTTCGCCTCCATGGCGTAGCGGCTGAAAAACGGCGTCGATAAGAACCAAATTAGGCTCTGCCCAGGCAATCGGTGTCAAGCCGCACGGCGGCTGTCTCGTTTCGAGACAAGCCTTTGTCTAGAAGGTTCTCGCTGCGTTTTGAGCGGGAGCACCCCCGTCAACAATTCGCTTGACAGTCTTATTCGCGGTCCGCTTATATGTTCCGGCAGCCAAGTCAGAAAAGCGTTTGTCCGCCAAAGGGCCCGAAACTGGGTGCCTGGGCGCGAGGAACCGAAGGCAAGCTGTGGAGAAGAAGGCTTGATGAAGCAACGAGAACGAAGCATTGCAGGCGCAAACGCCACCATCGGCGCCGCGTCTGCTGCGTATCGATCGGCGGCAAACGCCGGCGTACGCGGATCCACCACCGATGCACCGGCGCGACTCCGCCGTTCTGCGGTGAGCGAGTCAACACAGGGCCTGTGCACGGTTCATACAACTTTTGGGGAGGCACTATGAAGGCAATTTGGTCAGCAGCCAGGCTTACGAGCCTTGCAGCGATCGTCGCTTTGGGGCTGGGCAATGCCCACGCGCAAAGCACCAACTCCGGAGACATCCGCGGTACCGTCACCGATGCATCGGGAGCCCTGATTCCCGACGTTACGGTCACCGTACTGAACGTGGATACCGGCGTCACGAAGGATTACACCAGCAACCATGACGGCGTGTATGACACCGCCTCCATCGTTGCCGGGCGCTACCAGGTCACGTTCACGAAGACCGGCTTCGAGAAGTACAGCCGCGGTCCGATCACCGTGGAAGTCGGTCTCACAACGGTGAACGCACCGATGAAGGTCGGTTCAACCACGGAAGAGGTCACGGTCAACACTGACGTGCCGCTGCTGCACACCGAAGAGGGCAGCCAGACTGCCACGCTCGAAGCCAAGGACATGGAGCAGCTGCCGAACGTCGGCGGCACCAACGGGCCGGACTGGCAGAACTTCCTGATCCTGCTTCCCGGCGCTACCGGCACTTACAACGGCAGCAGCAACCAGGTGAACGCCTCCAACCCGGGCCAGACCATCTCGACCAACGGCAACATGCCGTTCAACAACGTGCTGCAGGACGGCGCTTCCACGACGTTGCCGGGCAGCCAGAACGCCAACCCGGCCACATTTGAGGATGTGCAGGAGCTGCAGGTTTCGCTCTCCTCGTTCTCGGCGCAGTTTGGCGTCGGCGGCCTGATCATCAACCAGATCACCAAAGGCGGCACCGACAAATTCCACGGTGTGGCGTACGAGTACTTCCAGAACGACGCGCTGAATGCCTACCAGTACCTCTTCGGGTCCAAGCCCTACAGCAGCACCGACCTTAGCGGCGTGCGCAAGGCCAAGCTGCGCTTCGACGACTTCGGCGGTACCTTCAGCGGTCCGGTGGCCATTCCCTACACAAACCTGCGCAAGAAGGCGTTTTTCTTCTTCGGATATGACCAGATCGTCGACAACGGCTCTGGCCCTGGTTTCCAGACGATCCCGACTCCGGCAATCCAGGCCGGCAACTTCGCCGGTTCCTACACCTTGTACGATCCCACGACACAAACGATTGCGCATGACTCCAAAGGCAACCCGTACCCGGTACGGCAGTCCTTCATGCAGGAATACGGCTCCAACGCCATCCCTGCGGGCCTGATCGATCCTGTCTCCGCCAAGTTCGAGCAGTATTACCCCTCGACCACGAGCAAAGTTCCCTGGGGAAGCTTCGAGCCCGGCACGCTGAACTCCAGCGGTGTTCTGAACAACAATTACTACGCCAGCACACCGGTTCCGCGGCCTTGGAAGCGGTACTTCGGCCGGCTTGACTACGACATTTCGCCGAACAACCGTCTGACTCTCTCGGACACACAGGGCGACGAGCTGGAGAACAGCTTCAGCGCCGTCACGGCATGCCCCATCGGCTGCCAAACCGGCGATGTCGACAACAACAATGCGCAGATCACCGATGTGTGGAACGTCAGCCCGCACCTCGTCAACGAAGCGCGCATGGGCTTCACCAGCCAGCTGAACTTCTTTGCCGATACGACCTATGGCCAGGGTGTACCCACTGCGCTCGGCTGGCAGTATGCCAAGGCCGACGTTCTCCCTGCGGTGCAGTTTCTGCGCAACTACCCGTACGCCTGGATCGGACCTTCAGCGAACGCTTCGTATAAGGAATTCGTTTTCGATCCTTCTGACGTCGTTACCCTGATCAAAGGCAAGAACATCATCCACTTCGGTGGTGAGTTCGCCTTCTATCGCGATGACGCCACGAATTGGGGCAACATCAACGCCGGTACGCTGCAATTCAATGGTGCCTACACAGAGCAGTGGACGCTGGATAAGAACGGCGTTGCCTCTGCCAACCAGAACTCAGGTGAAGAGTACGCCGACTTCCTGCTGGGTTATGCGAACAGCTGGGGC
The DNA here is from genome assembly GCA_964243395.1 of uncultured Acidobacteriaceae bacterium. Lineage (GTDB taxonomy): Bacteria > Acidobacteriota > Terriglobia > Terriglobales > Acidobacteriaceae > Granulicella. Next base: position 12,554 of record CAXTFS010000065.1, read on the forward strand.
GCGGGCGTAACACCGGAGTCCGGTGCACGTCTAAAGAAGCCGCAGATGTTCGTGCAGGACGACATCAAGCTCAAGCCGAACTTCACCCTGAACCTTGGCGTGCGGTATGAGATCAGCCACGGCTTCAACGAAGTGAAGGGCAACCAGGACAGCTTCGATCCAACGATCACCAATCCTGCGACCGGTACCGCTGGTGCCTACTGGTACGGGTCGACGCATACGAACGGGCGCACCTCCCTCCAGAAGGATGTCTTCTCGACGGTTCTGCCTCGTGCCGGCTTTGCGTGGCTCCTTCACCCCACGACCACCTTCCGGGGCGGCTTCGGGCTGTACACCTATAACTTCAGCCTGGATAACTACGGCAGCGGCAACGGTGCAGCTTTCGGTGATTCGGGCGGCTATGGCGATCAGTCCAATGGCATCTACCCTGTCACGAAGTTCAGCGGACCTGGAACACTGTTCCCGCTGGGCGGCGGTACGGCTG
>CAXTFS010000066.1:0-12984 GCA_964243395.1 uncultured Acidobacteriaceae bacterium
CCACGATGCTCGGGCGTGAAACCGTGAAGCGCAGGCTGGAGGGCGAGGGCATCTCGTACACGGAATTTTCGTACATGCTGCTTCAAGCAAACGATTTTGTTCAGCTTCGTCGCAATTTCAACTGCGTATTGCAGGTCGGTGGCGGTGATCAGTGGGGCAATCTTATTGCGGGGGTTGACCTTAACCGGCGCATGGACGGTGCTGCGGTCCACGCCCTTACAGTCCCGCTGGTCACCGACTGGCTGCAGGAATCCATCACCAGCCGTGTGAGCGGAGATCTGGTGATCGTCGGCGATGTCGAGATTGCGCTCGATGCTGCCTTCTTCGGCGGTCCCGGCGTTCTGGTGCTCGCGGGCACGGGCTCCAACGTGGCCGGACGTCGCGCGGACGGCACACTGCTCGGCGCCGGCGGTTACGGACCGGCGCTGGCTGACCAGGGCTCCGGCCATCGCATCGGGCAGGAGGCCCTGCGCGCCGGCTTCCTCGCCCGTGACGAAGATCGACCCAGCACCCTGCTCACAGCCGCAGCGGCCTTCTGGCAACTCGCGTCTGAAGATGACCTCGTCGCGTACGCCAACACGATCCCGGCTCCGGACTTCTCGCGCCTCACCGAAGTGATCGTTACTTGCGCCCAGGGCGGCGACGCGGTTGCTGCGGCTGTGCTTAGGAAGGAAGGGGAGGACCTCGGACACCTCGCCTGCCTGATTGCTCGCCGTCTGGGCGCAGCTGCCACGCCAATTCACTGCAATGCCAGCGACGTACCCATAGCGATAGCCTTCGCCGGTTCCATCATGGAGAAGGTCTCTCCCGTTCGCTCGGCACTGATCGACTTTGTCCGGGGGCAGCTTCCTGCCGTTCAGACCCTTGACGGCGTCATTGATCCACTTGCCGGCGCAATCTGGCGAGCCCGCGGGGCGCACCCACCTCCCTCTCATTAGCCCGACCTGCAGGCGATGGCCCGGCAGGCATCTCACGGTCGTGCGCTCAGTCAAAGTTCAGCTTTCGCTCGGTGCGGAGAACCGCTCCGGCCCGGATGGGTGGTCTAACCCCATTGTGCCGGGCGATCACCCAGACCCTACGGTGATCCGGGTTGGCCGCACGTTTTGGGCATCGTGCACCTCCGGCGAGTGGTCCCCGCAATTCCCCCTGTTTCGCTCCACGGACCTGGTTGGCTGGAAGCTCGCCGGTTCCATCTTCCCCACACAGCCTGCGTGGGCGGAGGGATCCTTCTGGGCGCCGGAGCTTGTGCACGATGAGCTCTCCGGCAGATTCTTTGTGTGGTACGTCGGCAGAAAGCGCGGCGGGCCGCTCTGCATCGCGCTCGCCACCGCTTCGTCGCCCGGCGGCCCCTACACCGACCACGGCCCGGTCCTGTGCCAGGAGGACGGCGCGATCGATCCCTGCTTCGCACGCGACGAGCATGGCGAGCCCTTTCTGATCTGGAAGGAGGACGGCAACTCGCAGGGCCGGCCCACACCCATCTGGGCGCAGGCGCTCTCCGACGATTTCCTGCACCTCGTCGGCGAACGGACACAGCTGATCACCAACGACGCGCCCTGGGAAGAAGGCATCGTTGAGGGACCCTACATCCTTCGCCACGAACGCCGTTTCTATCTCTTTTATGCCGGGAACTCCTGCTGCGGAAAGGAGTGCAAGTACGCCGAGGGCGTGGCTCGCGCCGACCGCCTGCTCGGCCCGTGGGAGAAGTTTCCCGGCAACCCACTCATCGGCGCCAATGACCGCTGGCGATGCCCCGGGCATGGGACGGCTGTGCGTGTGGCAGCCCGGGATGGACAGCCCGCCCAGGAGTACCTGCTCTACCACGCCTACCCAGCCGAGGGTGGCATCTACGTCGGTCGCGAAGCCGTCCTGGACCGGATTACCTGGTCTGCCCCCGAAGCGGACGGTCGGCCCGGCTGGCCGATGGTCAACGCCGGCGGCGGCCCCGGCGAGCCCGCTCCCACCCAACCGGTCGATTTCGTCGATCTCTTTACGGCGACGGTCCTTGGCCCATCGTGGCAGTGGCCGGTCAATACCGCGCCGGGCGTGCTGGTGGGTCACGGTTCGCTCGAGCTGACGATTCCGCTCATCTCCCCACTGACCCCTTCGCCGGTGGAATCCGCACTGATCGCCGTTCCTAGTCCCGCTGGGGCCGGTTATCGTGCCGCGGTGACGCTGGTTGCTTCGGGCTCGCCAGACCCTGCCCTTTGGTACGGTCTGGCAGTAGTCGGCGACCCGTTCAACACGATCGGTCTTGGGCTTCGGGGCAAGCCAAACCGCGACGGTTTACTCCTTGTTCTTTGGGAACGACGCGGTGCCACACAGCGGGTGATTTGGCAGGTCGACGCTCCGGAAGCGCCTCTCTTGAGCTTGCGGGCCGAGGAGTTCGGGCCGGAAAACCACATCCAGTTCTCCTACTCTAGTGGCGGCAAGGCATGGCAGGCGGCCGGTTCGCCCTACGACGCCTCAGATCTGCCGGCGTGGGACCGCTCGCTCCGTATCGGGCTCTTATTGGAGGGCAGACGCGGTGCAACCGCGGCCTTTCAACACTTCGCGCTGCAATCCGGTAACTAAAGTTTCGCGAAACGTCCAGTACTTGGTCAGTACTCCCACCGAAGTTGTACTAATCTGTGTAGGCCGTACCTAGGAGTCTTCTCTTGCGCTTATCTTTTTTCGCGGCTACTGTCGCTTTGCTCGGCTTCTCTTGTGCCGTACATCCCGCCTCTGCCATGGCGGACACCTTCACCTTCACCGCAACCGGCACCGGCGTCAGTCTAACGGCCACGGTTACGGGTGTAGCTGATCCTACGGTTAGTGGCGCCTTCGATCTCACCAGCGGCTCGGGATTTCTCAATGGCAGCGCCATAACGCTCTACACACCCAGCGGTACGTCGACCAGCTTCGAAGACGCCAGTTTCGGAAGCCCTGAGTTCACGTACAACACCAACTACGAATACGACAACGTCCTATACACCTCTGGGACCGGTCTTCTGCTCGATCCTTACGGCGTGCTCTTCTCCGAGGCTGACGATCACTTCAACGTCTACGGCGCCGGCGACTACCGGTACACCAACGACGAAACGATCTACGGCTTCAGCGCCGGCCTGGACTCCGTCACGGTCACCCCGGTCAGCGCGGTCACACCCGAGCCGTCCAGCTTCCTTCTGCTTGGCACCGGTCTGCTTGGAGCGGCTGGCATGTTGCGCCGGCGCGCACAGGCGCTGTAGTCACACGACCGTAAGCAACACCCGTCCGTGCCGGAGCGGCGATTTCAGCTCCGGCCGGATGGTAAACTTACCTTGTTATGCCGTCTTTTCAGCGCCGTAAGGCCGTTACTGTAAACGTCGGCGGCATTCGCGTCGGCTCCGATGCACCGGTCGTCGTTCAGTCGATGACCAATACCGACACCGCCGACATCGAATCGACCGTGCAGCAGGTGGCCGCCCTGGCCCGCTCCGGTTCTGAGCTCGTCCGTATCACGGTCAACAACGACGCCGCAGCGCAGGCCGTTCCGTATATCGTCGAAGGTCTCGCGAAAAAGGGCTGGAACACGCCCATCATCGGCGACTTTCACTACAACGGCCACATCCTGCTGCGCAAGTACCCCGAGTGCGCCCGCGCGCTGGCAAAGTACCGCATCAACCCGGGCAATGTCTCGATCGGCCGCAAAGACGACGACAACTTCCGCACCATGGTTGAATGCGCCGTTGATAATCAGAAGCCGGTGCGCATCGGCGTCAACTGGGGATCGCTCGATCAGGCCCTGCTCACGCGCATGATGGATGAAAACTCCCGCGCCCCGCAGCCGCTCGAAGCGCGCGACGTGATGATGGAGGCCATGGTCGTCTCCGCGCTCGACAATGCCGCGGCCGCCGAGCGCTACGGGCTTCGGCGCGACCAGATCCTGCTCTCGGCGAAGGTGTCGAACGTCCGCGATCTCATCGATGTCTACACCGAGCTCGCCCGCCGCTGCGACTATGCCCTGCACCTTGGCCTTACCGAAGCCGGCATGGGCATGAAGGGCATTGTTGCCTCGACGGCGGGTCTGGCTCCACTGCTGCTGGCGGGCATCGGCGACACGGTACGCGTGAGCCTGACGCCGGAGCCGGGCGGCGATCGCTCCGAGGAAGTCCGCTGCGCGCAGCAGATTCTGCAGTCGCTCAACATCCGCAGCTTCATGCCGCAGGTCACCAGCTGCCCAGGCTGCGGCCGCACCACCTCGACCTATTTCCAGGAACTCGCCCAGCGCATCCAGAACTACCTCGTCGAGTCCATGCCGGAATGGAAGAAGCAGTACCCCGGTGTCGAAGAGCTCAAGCTGGCCGTGATGGGCTGCATCGTCAACGGCCCCGGCGAATCCAAACACGCCAACATCGGCATCTCGCTGCCTGGCACCTTTGAGGAGCCCAAGGCGCCGGTTTACGTCGACGGCAAACTGATGACCACGCTCAAAGGCGATCACATCGTCGAGGAGTTCCAGGTCATTCTCGACGAGTACGTGGAGCGCCGATACGGTCATGGGCAGCCGCTGGAGCTGGTCGGCGCCTGATCCTGTTCGCCACCCGTACCATCCGTGAAGGCCGGGCACCGCGCTCGGCCTTTCGCCGTTCGGCACGTTGCGTTGCGGCCTCGAACTCCCAGGCAAACTGGCTGTTGTGCCGCCGCAGTTCGCGCAGCGGATAGAACGTACCCCGCCACAACACACCACGCCGCCAGTACGTCACCGCCACAGAGCGCAGCATTGCCCACAGCATGGCCAGCGATCCCAGTGGGTATAGCCAGCCGAAGCGCGAGTCGATGGAACTCGCCGAGCCGAGCAGCCTGTAGCAGACCGCCACGCAGGCCAGTGAGATCAGCGACGGCAACAGCGTCGGCCACCATGCCAGCCCGGCGATCGGTCCCCAGAACAGCAGCAGGATAGCCAGCGCCACCCCTGCCATCAGCGGAAACCGGAAGTTCACCAGCGCAAACAGGTTCTTGGTCATCACGCGAATGATGCCGAAGGCGCCCTTGGCCCAGTGCACAAGCACCAGACCGGGCGCGAAGACGACGCGCTGCCGCATGCCAGCAGCCCGTACGCGTCGTCCTAGCGTGATGTCCTCGACCACCGCCAGGCGTTGGGCGGCGAACCCGCCAAGCTCCTCCCAGGCGTCACGACGCAACAGATTGAAGGCACCCGCCCCCACCACGTCCCAGCGTGCGTTCCCATCCGCGATACGCCAGGGCCGCGATACCCACACCGCAAATACCTGCAGAAAACCCAGTACCGTGCGCTCTCCCCAGGTCTTCGTCACCGCTGTCGGCAGCACGACCAGGTGGTCCGCCTCGGTCATCTCCGCGTAGGCCAGCGCCCGTCGCAGGATCGACGGCGAAAACCACACATCCGCGTCGGTAAACAGCAGGTAGTCCGAGCGACTGTTTTGCGCTGCCGCCTCCATTGCGAAGGTCTTGCCTATCCAGCCCTCGGCCGTCTCGGTCAGGTGCATGACACTGAGCTTGTCAGGATGCGCGGCCGCGAAGCGGTCCATCAGGGCGCCTGTGCCGTCGGTGGAGCGATCGTCCACGGCGACGATGCGTAGCCAGCTGTAGTCCTGTGCCAGCAGGGTTTCCATCGCCGGTTCCAGCGTCTCCGCCTCGTCCTTGGCGGGTACCACGACGATGAGACCCGGCGCACGCGTCGGGCACAGGTCCCACTGGACCTCGGAGAGGTCAGGAACCTCCCTCAGCCGCGCCACCAGCGTCCTCGTGCGCACCGACCAGACCACGCAGAGTACCCAGCTGGACAGCTCTGCCGCGAGTCGCCAACGCACGCCGATCACAGCGAGTTCACGGGCCGCCTACGCCGACGCGACCTGCACAGAGTCATCCAGCTTCGGAGCATAGCGCGACCCGAACCAGAAGATCAGCGATGCCAGCACCATGGTGATGAGGGTGCAACCCAGGCCCCAGCGAAGGTTCGAGTGATCGCTCACAATACCGATCAGCTTGGGCGAGAAAGCATCGCCCAACACGTGAATGACAAGCAGCTGTCCAGCCATCGCACTCGCGCGCAGATTGGCCGGAACGGCATTGAGGGTTGCCGCGTTCACCGGCCCCGTTCCCAGGAAGATCAGGAACACCGCGAATGCCAGCGAAACCAGCGTAAGATTCCGCGGGCCGAAAAACACCATCACCGCAGGTGGAACAGCGGCAAGCGCGCTGATCGCGGGCACATAGTAAAGCGCCTTGTCTGTCCGCTTCAACCACCGGTTCGCCCAGATTCCGCCGACCACGGTACCGCTGAGCCCCGCCCCGGCGGTGATGGCGCCTGAGGCAAATCCGGCCTCCGACACGCTCATGCCGTTCATCCGCTGCAGGAACGAAGCGATCCACCACGAGATGCCGCCCAGCGAAAACGTGACCGCCGCATACCCCAGGATCGCCCCAAGGTAGGCCTTGTTGGTCACCAGCGACCGGATAGCCCCTGTGGCGATCTTGTGGCCACCGGCCTCGTCATCGCCCGACCGCTTCGGCTCTTTCAGGAAGATCAACATCAGCAGCGCCATCAGCAGGCCGGGCACTGCGGAAAACACAAACGCGTCGCGCCAGCTGTAATGCTGCGCCACCCAGCCGCCGCCCGTGAAGCCAAGCGCCGCACCGACCGGGATGGCGATGTTGAAGATCGTGAGCACGCTGTTACGCCGCTCTTCTGAGAAGTAGTCGGCGATCATCGCCGGCGCGAATACACCGAAGCAGGCTTCGCCCACACCCAGCGCAGCATGCCGGATGTTCAGGCTCATGTAGTCGTGCACGTGCGCCGTGAAGAAGTTCATCAGCGCAATACTGGCCGCGGCCACGACAATCATCGGCTTGCGCGGAAAGCGGTCTCCCAACCAACCCGTGAATGGCGACGCGCACACATATGCCACGATGAACCACGTGGTAAGTGACCCGATCTGGTCGTCGGAGATGTGGAACTCGCTCTTCACCTGCTCCTGCACAGCTGGCAGGATGTAGCGATCCAGGTAGTTCACAAAGTTCATGCCCGTCAGCAGCACCAGCGCCACTGTGGCGCCGCGCAGTGCCGAGCGCTTGGGTTTCTCTACTGTCGTTTCCGCGCTAGCTGTCATGCTGTGGGGAGCATAACAGGCGCACCCGGCAGCGTGTGCCACGCCTGGTCGCCTTTGGTCTTCCTGGAGATGCCAGTGCGGCAAGGGGCGGGCTAGCGCATCTCCTCGGTTCGCGGATAGCGTGCCGTGACCACAGTGGCGATGCCGCCGCGCGGACGGAAATCACCTTTCACCTCAGCCCACACGGGGTCGGTCGCCTTTACCACATCGTTGAGCACCTGGTTCGCGATGTTCTCCTGGAAAATTCCCAGGTTGCGGTAGCAGAACAGGTATTCCTTCAGTGATTTCAGCTCGAGGCACTGCTCGCGCGGCATATAGCGAATCGTCAACACGGCAAAATCCGGAAGACCGGTCTTCGGACAGACGCTCGTGAACTCCGGGTCGTCGATCAGGATCTCGTAGGCGGCGAACTGGTTTCCCCAGGTTTTAATGGCTGGAAAATCGTAGTCCAGCCCTGCCGCCGCATGGTCATCGGTGTAGCCCGTTGTGTGTGTTATTGCTGATGCTGCCATCGTCTTCTTCTCCAGAGCGAGAGACTCTCCTCGCGTCACGCGCAAAAGAAGACCCGAGTCCGAAGACCCGGGTCTTCCTCGCCTTGGGTTTCTAGTTGCGCCGTCCGAGTGTGGGCTGATCGCTGGTCGTGCTGGACGGATTATTTGTGCTGTTCGGATCGTTGTTCGATCCGGCGGTGCGACGCAATGTGGGCTTGTTGCCGCCCTTCTTGTCATTGATGCCACGCTTGTTCTGGATGCGGGCAAGCCGCGCCTTGACCTGGTCGAACTCCGAAGTGGTCACCATGTACTCCGGCCGTGAAGGCAGGATAGTGGCAATCTCATTTTCAACGTTGTCGATGCGGTCCGGCGTTGCGGGGTGATCGCTGAAGGCACGTGAGATTGCGCCGGGCTTATGTTTCTGCAGTGCGTCGAGCTTCTCGAAGATGCTCACCATGCCCTGCGGATCGTAGCCCGCCTTGTACATGTACTGGATGCCCAGGTAGTCGGCCTCGGCCTCGAACTGGCGCGAGAACTGCAGGAACGTCAACGGCACGGCAAGCTGTGCGGCCTCGTAGATACCGTAGCCGGTCCATGTGCCCTGCGTGAAGATCATCAGCGGCACGGAGCCAATCTGCATGTAGTTCATTCGGGTCATCTCACGGGCGGCGTGATGTGCCGCGACGTGCGAGATCTCATGCGCCATCACGCCTGCGAGCTCGTCTTCAGAGTCACAGGCCAGGATCAGACCGGAGTTCACATAGAAGAAACCGCCCGGCAGCGCCATCGCGTTGATCTCATCGGTGTCCAGAACCTTGATCGTGAACGGCACCTTCGCATCGGAGTTTCGCACCAGGTTCTGCCCGATCCGGTTTACATACTCGACGACCACGGGGTCGGTCACCAGGTGCGACGACTTCTCCACTTCCATCGAGTACTGTTTGCCGTTCGAAATCTCCCAGTTGGTGGAGTACCAGTTACCCATGCCGCGGCCCCCGATGTTACGGGTGCCGACCGCGTCCACATCCTCTTCACTGCCCTTCTTGATGTGAGGGTCGAGGTCCTCGCCCGGAGACGGGATCGCGTCGGCCTTCGCAGCTGCCGGGCTCGCCGAGCCCTCGGTGGGCAACGGCTTACGCCCAGGTGTACCTGGCGTCGTCGGTGAGGTGGAGGGAACCGGCTCCTGAGAGGTCGGCGTGCCTGGCAGATTGACCTGCGGATTGGTACTGTCCGGCACACTCGGTACTCCCGGAGTCCCGGGCGTGGTCGCAGGGGGCACGGTGGAGGGCTGCTGTGCGGCGACGAAACCCGCGGGCACAAGCAAGGATGCAGCGAAGAGCAGATGGCGCATGGGGAACCTCCGGCGAGTCGGGCTCCGGCCGTCGGGCGCGGCTCTCCGTACCATCTTAGACGCATCGCTGGATCTTTTGGGTGCGGTCTCTTCGCCGGACCTTCACCCCATCATGGGCGCGGCCGTTATTACCAGCTGTTGTACGAGCTTCCATCGCTGGCCAGGCCCTGCGACCCGGAGTGCACGTCGTCAATGCCCCCCTGGGTCTCCGTGATGCTGGTTAAGGTGTCGCTCTGGCCCGTGATCCAGGTGTCGTTCCGATTGCTGATCGGATCATTTGGAATCGACTTCAGATAGCCCGCCTGCACCAGATCTTCTAGGCTCTGCGGCGCCTGTTCCTTGTCCACGGTATAGCTGTCGATCGCCGAGCGCATGGTGTGCAGATCCTCGCGCAGGGCGGCCTCCCGCGCTTTGCGGACAGAGTTCAGGTAGCTGGGAATCGCGATGGCAGAGAGCAGACCGATGATGGTCATCACGATGATGAGTTCGATCAGCGTGAAACCGCTCGCACCCTCGGATCGCCGCGAGGTTTTCGAACCCGTGATTTCGCTTTCCCGTTCGCCCACCGCGTCTACCCTGCCCGTCTGTTTTACCCCGTCGGTCTTACCAGGTGTTGTATTTCGTGCCGTTCAGCGCCGTTCCCGTGCTCTTGGAGTACACGTCAAAGACGTTTTGCCCGCCGAAGGTATCCGCGTCCGGCTCATCCTGATTGGCGCGCAGCCCCCAGTCCTTGGACTTGGTCATCGGGTCGTCCGGGATCGCGCGCAGAAAACGAACCTTCTTATCCTGGATCTCGACGCCGTTAACCAGCGTCTCCAGATCCGGTGGATACCCCAGCGAGTCGGCTTTGACCTGAATGCCTCCCAGGTCCGCTGCATCCTTGTACGCGTCGATCGCCCGGCGCATCTCCCACAGATCGGCCCGCAATTCGCGTTCCTTGGTGCGCTTTACCTGAAAGCGGGCGATCGGCACCGCGGCCGAGGCCAGGATGAAGAGGATCGTCACCACGATGATCAGTTCGACCAGCGTTAGGCCTGACTGCGGTTTGGGCCGCGAGTTGAGCCCGGAGCCGGGCCGGGCAGCTACGATCTCTCTTCGCATGCGTCGGCCCCCATTATTTGACGTGCACGACACCCTGCGTGCCGATTGCTGGCAGGCTGGTGCCCTTGCTGTCCTTGGCACCGATCTTCACCAGGGACAGTGGCGAATCGCCCGCAACCAGTGCCTTGAAGGTCAGCGTGCAGACCACACCGCCCCCGCTGACGCCCCCCACGCCCGGTGGACGTGAAGCCGAGACGGTCACCGTGCCGTTGCCCTCATCGCGATGGACCAGAGCGACAGCCTGGCCGTCGTGCCCCAGCAGATCGCCTGAATCCACGTTGACCAGCGACAACACGCGCGGATCAAAGCGCATCTGCAGCGGCACCTCGAACAGGTCCTTGGCATTCGCCGCGACCACCGAGACCTGGAAGGTCGAGCCGACAGCCGGTGTGGCTGACGAGGGCGAGATGCTGAGGCTTACCGGCGTCTGCGTGGAAGCAGCGGCTGCTGCTGACGTTGTCGCCGGAACCGGGACCGTGCCCGGATAGCTCACCACAGGGGTCTGCGCGCTCGGGGGCGGGATCGGGCGGCCGGCAGCCGCAATCTGGCCGATCATGGCGTTGGCTGCGTTGGCCGCCGAAGTCGTCGGCGGGCTGAGTGGCGCAGCGGCGGTGCGCCCGTTGTTCGCAGATGCGGGTCGCCGGATCAATTCAACCGAGTTGCTGGTGCCGGTGTAGATGGGCCGCGTGTTGTCGGCAGTCACCAGCGACTCACGCACAATGTGCGGGATCAGCAGAAACACGATCTCATCGGTTTGCTGCTCCTTCTGCTGGCTCGAGAAGAAGTACTTCAGGATAGGAAGTTCACCCAGCCCAGGCGTGCCGTTCACATTGCGCGTGTCCTGCTTCTGCAGCAGTCCGGCAAGGATTGACGGTTCGCCATCCTTCAGCTGGATCGTCTGTTCTGCCCTTCGTTGCGAAAGGATCGGCTCCGTCACACCCGAGATCACTACGGAGCTGGTTTGACTGGAGATCTCAACGATCAGCTTCAGTGAAACCTCACGGTCGAAGTGCACGGTCGGCGTCATGTCGATACTCACACCGACGTCAAGGTAGGTGAACTGCGTCTGGACGCCCAGCGACGCGGTCGTCGACAGGGTCGAGCTGTAGGATCCGGTCGCAACCGGGATCTTTGAGCCGATCTTCAGCTGCGCGCGCTGCCCATCGGTGGCGCGAATGCGGGGGTTCTGCAGGATGCGCGTGTCGGCGTCCGTCAACAACGCGTTCACCGTACCGCCGGTGACGCTCACGGCGAAGTTGGTCGCGTTCAGATTCCCAAGTGAATTCAACGTCAGGTTGGTTGTAGAGGTAGGCGTTGTCGTGGTTCCGGTGCTCGTGGTGGTCGTCGACGTAGCCGTAGTGCTGCTGGTGGGGGCCGTCGGCGTGAGCCCAAAGCTGGTCGGCAGCGTGATTCCCAGGTTGCGCAGCTTGTCGCGGCTTACCTCGAGCACAGCCACATCGACCACGACCTCAGAGCGCGTGCGGTCCAGATCGTTGATGAGCTTTTCTGCAAGAACAAGCTGGTCAGGCGTAGCGCGTACCACGATCGCGTTCTGGCTCGCGACGAGGTAAATCTTCACCGTCGGATCCAGCAGGTTGCGCAGCGCTACCTGGATCTCATTGGCATCATTCTGCTGCGAGACATTCGTCAAATAGAAGGTCTGGACGGCCAGATCGTCGAGGTCGGTACGCTTCTGCCGATTGTTCTGCGCGACGAAGATGGTGTTTGTCGTTACCGGCTTCCAGAACGTGCCACTCAGCGTCTCCGTGATGCGCAGCGCATCGGAAAGCGACACGCTGGTCAGGTCCACGGGAATCCGTTTGGAGGTGTACTCCGGGTCGAAGATAACGTTCAGACCGGCAGCCTTGCCGATCGCCTGGTAGATCACCTTGGTGTCTTCCACCATGTGCAGCGTAATCGGGTCGTTCGACACCGGTTCAAGCTCCACCGGCGCCGCCAGGGACTGAAGCTCCTTCTGCGTGTCGCGCTGGTGCGGCATCTGCTCATCGACGCCCGGGATCAACGCCTGACCCGGCGCGGCGCTGTTCTCGATGGCGCCTGCCTTGCCCGGCGTCATGGCCGCGGCGGGTGGCTTCTCCGTAATCTGCAGCTCCTGCGCCGCGGCCTCATTGCCTGGATCGATCTGCAGGGCACGGGCAAACTCATTGATGGCGCCGGAGACATCGCCGGATTGCCGCAGCACCCGGCCGCGGTCCACGTGCAAGTTGGCAGCGGTGTAGCGCATGCGCTCGTAGCGCTCGCGATAGCGCAGGTCGGTCGGCTTCTTTAGATGCGCCTGGCGGTAGGACTCAAAGGCGACGTCGTAGTCTTCGCGAGCCTCCGCGTCCGCTCCGCGTTTATTCCAGGTGCTGGCGGACTGGGCGTGCAGCGGCACGCTCGGAGCATTGGTGAACGCAAACAATAAGAAGGCAGCGAGCCCACTGCGGAGCAGCCCTTTCCATCCCAGACTCAAACCGTGCCCCATCGTCCCGCGCTGCCCCATCATCCCCTTCAGGATCCGTCCGTACCCATGCCTCTGCCCCGAGCGCACAGGTTGGCCGCGCAATGGGCGGTGCCGCGGGAGGGCAGCCGGCTCAGGGGCAAACAGGGCGTCAGACTCGCTCGATACTACCATTCGACCTAGCATATTTCGGCGAAGAGACCTGCCTGGAGGGTGTCGTTTGAGTTGCGGTTTCGGTCGGTTATGCCGGCCACCGCGACGCATGCTGCTTGGACGAAGCTCCCCAGAGACCGTTTCGCCTCAGTACAACTTCCGGTGCACCGCCGCCGGTTCTGCTAGCATCCGATACCGGACGTCGGCCCGCTTAAACCGCCACCTCTACCCGGCTAACCCTCCCATGCCCCGTTCTCTTTCCAACCCGACCGTGCCTGCGCAAGCCAAGGCCAACCCCGTCAAGGCGAAGGACCGCGA
>CAXTFS010000067.1:0-12951 GCA_964243395.1 uncultured Acidobacteriaceae bacterium
ACGACGATGGCGCCAAGGTCGATTGCCTCCTGCACGCGGTCCTCGACTCCCTTGAGCGCGGCATCCGTGATGAGCGGTCCGATGACTACGCCTGGAATGCTCGGGTCGCCTGCTTTGAGGGTGCGGACCTTAGCCGCGAGACGTTCCACGAACTCGTCCATGACGGGCCGTTCGATCAGGATCTTGCGGGCGTTCATACAAATTTGGCCTTGGTGAAAGAAGGCGCTGAACGCGGCCAGATCGACGGCATGGGTCAGGTCTGCGTCGGCCAGAATGATGAGCGGGTTGTACCCGCCAAGCTCGAGCACGATGCGCTTGAGGGCGCGCCCTGCACGTTCCGCGAGCATGCGTGCCGTGTTGGCGGAGCCGGTGAAGTTGATGCTGCGCACGGCGGGACTCTCGAAGAAGACGTCGGCGATCGCTCCCGCTTCACCCGGCGCATGCGCGACGACGTTCAGCACGCCGGGCGGAAAGCCGGCTTCGTCGAGGATCTCGGCGAGCAGCAGCCCGGCGGAGATGGGCGCGAGTTCCGACGGCTTGAGCACGACCGTATTGCCGAACGCGAGCGGCAGTGCGACGGTGCGCCACGCGAGGCTGAAAGCGCCATTCCAGGGCGTAAAGCCGGCCACCACCCCGAGCGGCTTGCGGACCGCCATGGCGAAGCGTCCGGGGACGTCGCTGCGCAGGACGTCGCCTACCGGCAGATAGCCCCAGTTGGCTGACTGGCGCATGAGATCGACCGACCACTTGATCTGGAACATGGCGAAGGCGCCGCCGCTGCCTGTCTCGGCTGCCATGATGGCCTGGATGTCGCGGGTGCGTCGCTCGATGATATCCGCGGCCTTGAGGAAGAGGCGTTGCCGCACCCCGGGCGCCATCTCTGCCCAGGCCGGGAAGGCCGCGTCGGCCGCGGCGACGGCGGCCACGGCTTCGGTCCGGCCGCCTGCGGCGATCTCCGCTACCACCTCATTGTTGAACGGATTGTAATCGGCGAAGGTGCGACCGCCGGCTTCCGACCACTGGCCGTTGATGTAGTGAGTTGTGCGGTGAGTTGTCTGTGGGGCGATCATGGTTTACCTACTTCCCTCGAGGGTGCTGGGGTGCTTCAGGCGATGGGTAGCTTGAGCAGGCGTTGCGCGTTGCCGCTGGTGAACTTTGCCCTATCCACTGGAGAAAGCGATAGGGAGTCCAGAAAAGCCCTGCCTGTCGTGTTGGCGGAGAATGGGTAGTCGACCGAGTACATCAACCGGTCGATGCCCACCACCTGCAACGCGCACAGGAAGGGTGGTTGGCTGAAGTAGCCGCTTGAGGTGACATGGAGGTTGCTGTGGAAGTATTCAGCGATAGGGCGCTTGAGGTGTTTGGCCGTCGGGCCGAGCACAGTAGCAGCACGCTGCAGCGAGAAAGGAAGGTTCTCCCCCATGTGGCCGATGATGACCTGCTGCTGGGGAAAGCGGTCAAAAAGGCCGGAGAGGATAAGGCGCAACACGTGCATTCCCGTTTCAACGTGCCAACCCCAGCCGTTGATCGAGAGCGCCTGTCCACAGTCGCCAGGCAGGTTGGTGTAGTAGGTGTCGAAGACCGCCTTCGGAGGCGGTGCCGGATGAAGATAGACGGGAACGCCGAGCGATGCGGCCGCTTCCCAGAGGGGAAGGAAGCGTGGGTCATCGAGGAAAGCACCCCCAAGATGACCATGCAGCAACGCTCCTTGAAAATGCAGTTGCTGCACGCAGCGCTCGAACTCCTTCGCCGCAACCTGCGGGTCTTGAAGGTTGACCGAGGCAAAGCCTGCAAAGCGAGTTGGGTGACGATTGATCGCCTCCGCGAGCTCGTTATTTGCGTTGTGAGCTATGCCAGTTGCAACGTCGGACGGGATCTTTTCAAAACCTGAGGACGGAAGAGAAAGCACCTGCAGGTCCACCGCTCCTTCATCCATCGCCGCGATCCGGTCCGCGCCCAGGTTCAGCAGCTTCGCCTGCAGGGCCTTCGCATGCGGCGTGTCCGGGAGAAATGGCTGGATTGCTGCTCGAAACTCAGTCGTGGAGAAGTGCTCTTCCAGAGCGATCGTGTACATGTTAGTTCCCTGCCGGACGGTAAAGGGACGAGAACCGGACTTCTTCGTACCTGGGCATGGCCAAGGTGATGGCGGCGCAGACCACGCCGAGCGCGGCGAAGAGTAGAAGCCCTTCTCCGTAGCCTGCATAGCGATCGTGCAGGTAGCTCAGCAGGAGCGGCCCCGTGCCGGTGCCGACCAGGATCAGGCCGAAGGCAATGCCGTAGAGGCGTCCAAAGGCCTGCGGAGAGAAGTACCGGCGCACCATAAAGCCGATGCAATCGACCTCCGCCCCGACAACCAGGCCCAGCAGCAAGACCGCGATCAGGGTTGGAAGCGGTCCGCGGGTGAAGTGGAAGAGCAGAAAGCTGGCGCTTGCGATCAGGGCAAAGGAGGCGAGCACGCGTGGAGCGAAGACATGATCGAGGACCCAACCGACCACGGCCCGCGCAACGAGCGCCATACCGCCTGCGAGCGCGGCCATCTTTGCGGCGGAGGCCGGTGTCACGCCTCGATCGGTCATCATGGGGACGAGATTGACCAGAACCCCCACGGACGCGATGCCGAGCAGGAGAAAGACGGTGCTCATGAGCAGAAAGGCGCGGGTCTGCACCATGGGCAGAATAGACACCTGGCTTGCCGTTTGCCGCGCGACCGCAGGCCCGCGTATGTTGCGGACGGCTGCGAACGCGGAGGGTAAGGTGATCGCCAGCGTAAGCAAGCCGATGACCGCTACGGCGCTTCGCCAGCCATGCTGCGCGATCAACTTCTGCGCGAGCGGCGGAAGAACGGCAGCGCCGAGCCCCACGCCCATCAGGGAGAAGCCCATGGATAGACCCAGATGCTTCTGAAAGCGTTGCACCAGCACCGCGGAGGATCCCAGAGGGGTCGCGCCGCCGGCAAAGATCGGGATCAACGCGAAGACCAGATACAGGTGCCAGATATGCGGAGTGAGCAGCGCCAGGGACGCAAAGCCCAGCGCCAGCATGACGTAGGAGAACGGGACGACGAGCCTGGGCCCGATGCGGTCCGTCAGCCCGCCCCACAGCGGCAGCATGACGGCGAGCATGTACTGGCTGATGGTCAGGGCGCCAATGATCTTCGTTCTGCCCCAGCCGAACTGCGCAGAGAGAGGTGCAACGAAGACTCCAAAACAGTACAGCGTGAGGGTTCCGACCGAGAACACGAGGCAGATCGTCAGCGAGGCAACCGCCAGCCAGTCGCGGTCCATCCCCGAGACTGCCTGTTTTGCAGGCAAAACCTGAGGGGAGGTCATCGCACGCCTCCGACCGCGAATGGCTCCTCTTCGAGCACTTCTACCGGGATCGCCGAGGGCTGTCCGGTGACTTGTAATAGGATGGCGGAGAAGTCCTGAGGCAGGGTATCGCCGCGCCAGACGACGTGCTGATCCGGGCGGATGAGGGCGAATCTGGCTTGATAGCGGCGGAGTAGCCGTGCATCGTTGGGCACGAGAGACTTGAGCGGAATGTGCAACGTCCGCGCAGATGCCTCGACACGCTGCAGCTCGGCGCTGTTGTCCGCGTTCAGGACGGTGCTGATGAGGGTGAAGCCCTCGCCGAGATGGTCGTAGAGGGAGGATCCATCCGCCAGCCAGAGGTGGGGTGCAAGGCAGCCGGGACGTGCGGAGGGTTGATAGATGATCGCCTGCTGCGGCGCGATGGCCGTGCCGTCGGGCACGACGATGGGCGAGCCGTCGTAGCGGTAACCCAGGACGGCACCGAGCGATTTGAACTCGCGCAGCTTGGCGGTGTAGATCACCTCCGCGGCCTCTCGGCGCGTGGCATCGCCGACCGGGCCGGGCGCTTCGAGCCCCGGGACCGCAAGCTGGTTGCCGAGCGCGCTATAGTTCGCGACAGCCTCGTCCATGATCCACTTGTGCACCGGGCGGCGCTCGGCTTCATAGCTCGCGAGCAGCTCCGGGCCACCCCAGCCCTGGAGCACGGCGGCCATCTTCCAGCCAAGATCCACCGCGTCGCCGATGCCCATGTTCATGCCGTATCCGCCAAAGGGAGGGTGCAGATGGCAGGCATCTCCGGCGAGAAAGATGCGGCCTTCAGAGTACTTGTCGGCGATCAGATTGTGCGCGTACCACGGGTCGCCGCCGAGCAGTTCCATCTCAAAGTCGAGGCCGGTTGCCTGCCGGATCATGGCCTTTGCATCCAGGTCCTGACGCTTCTCGTCGATCCGTGTGGCGATGAAATACCAGAGATCCTCGCCATCCATAGGGCCCAGCAGCGAGGGCATATCGTCGTTGATCATCCAGTACATGATGGCCGGGCCTTGTTGATGCAGGCCTGCCAGCGCAGGTGCGCGGAACTGGACGTTGTAGTTCTTCGCGAAGCCATGCTGGCCGGACATCGTCGCGCCGATGGCTACCCTGATGGCGCTACGAGCGCCATCGGCACCGATGAGATAGGAGCTGCGGATCTGCACCTGCTCCTTCGTCTGGACGGATTCGATCGTGGTCAGGACGCCGTCGTCATCCTGTTCCGCGCTCAGGAAGCTGGAGTTGAAACGGATCTCCACACTGGGCAGGGTAACGGCGTGAGCACGCATGACTTCTTCGAGAACGTACTGTGGAACCCACTGCGCGGACTCGGAGTAGAGGTCATTTTTCTGCGGAGCGCAGCTGAGCGCGTTTTCGATCCGGGTGAGCTGGGGGCCGGCCATGCGCGTGGCAAAGACGATGTTCGAAGGGTAATCGGCGGGCAACTTCGAGGCGGCCCGCAGGTTGTCGGCGATGCCCCAGCGGCGCAGGTGTTCGCGCGTTCTGACGTTGGTCGTCTTGGCGCGCGGGCTGTAGCCGACACGATCGTTCTGCTCGATGACCAGGCAGCGTACGCCGAGACGACCCATTTCAATGGCCAAGGCCAGGCCCGCCGGACCAGCGCCCACAATCAATACATCCGTCTCTTCGCGTTGCACCATCACGAAAACCTCCAACGTCGATTCCGTAAGAGCATCGGGACGAAGCTTGGGATTCCGCGCGGGGCGAATCTTCGACTCCGCAAAAAACCGACTGCGGTCACGTTTGAGAGATTGCCGAACGGAGGGGCCAGTTGTCAAGTAGATTCGTGCTCCCCGGGTAAGTTGGGGTCTTACCGGCTCACGAGGACGGCCGTTCTTCAGCAAAGAGGGCCGCGGAGGCAAGTCTAGTGCGCTGCGATGCCATCCATGAGCAAACGCAAGATCCGTTTGAACTGGCGCAAGCCGGCGCGCCACTCCGGCTGGGGCGTCGTCAACCATTCACGGATCGCGGTTGAAAAGGTGAAAAACAGCTGACGCGCGATGAACCCGGGAGCCTCATTGGTCGTGATGACGCCCTCCTTCTGCGCCGCGACGACGATCTGCTCGATGCCTTTGATCAGGCTGCCCCGCAACTCCAGAAATTTGTCATAATGCAGACCTTCCAAGTGGAAACCGACCTCCGTCAACAGGATTCGAGAGAGTTTCGGATGTTCCGCATAGAGGCGGTAGTGCAATTCGGCGATGCTCAGAATTTTTTCCGTGAAGCCCTGTTTGCTCTTGGTCTGGGCCAGGGACAGCTCGATGACCGAAGTGATATCTTCGTGAAAAATCAGGAAGATGAGGTCGCGCTTATCGGTCACGTAGTTGAAGATCGTGCCCTTGCCCAGGCCGGCGAGCGCGGCGATCTGGTTGAGGGTGGCAGCGTCGTAGCCCAGTTCCGTGAAGAGCATGCGGGCGGCGCGCAGGATCTTGGCTCTTCGCTCGATCTTGGATCGTTCCCTTACCTGGGCCGGCGCTTTGCGGGGTGTCTCCGGTTGCATTTGTCTCCCTCGGCGGCCTGCTCTCGCGCCCTCCTAGGATTGTAGCGGTGACGTCGAGAGCGGGGGGCCGGATTGTAGCGGTGCCACCGAGGGAACCTCCCTGCTGCGCCCGACGAAACAAACTCTCCTGAGCGGCTGAATATTCCGCTTGACAGTTCTGCCGGCAACGGCGCATTCTGATTTTCGACCACGGTCATGTTTTTGAGGAGAGCTATGGCAACGATGCAGACCAGTTCCGTACACAGCGAAGGGGCTGACTTGGTGTTTGATGTGCGCGGGTCGGGAGACCCGATTCTGCTGATCCGCGGGGCGGGCGGCAATGCGTCCGGCTATGAAGGCTTTGCCAACATCCTCGCCGAGCGTTTTACGGTCATTACCTTCGATCGTCGGTGCAACGCTCGCAGTTCCGGCGACAAAACTCTTTTGCTGGACATGAACCAGCAGGCGCGGGACGTGCTGGCCGTGATGCATGCGGCCGGACAGACGCGAGCGATGATCTTCGGCAACAGCAGCGGAGGCGTCGTGGCGCTGCAGTTTGCGGCGCTGTTCCCGGAAGCCGTCTCCTTGCTGATGGTGCATGAGCCGCCTGTGATCAATGTTTTGCCGGATGCGGAGGAGTGGCGCGCGTATAACTTCGAGCTGGTCAGAATCTTCGAGGAACAGGGCCCGCGACCCGCCATGATGAAGTTCGCCGGCTCCATGAAGGGGATTACAGCACCCCCGCCGGGTGGCCTGGGCCAGGATGACTCTCGCGCCTTTCTCTTCGGGAAGGAGTTGCTGCAGGTGGCACACTTCATGCCGGACATGGCGGCTATCCGCGCGGCTGGGGTGAAGACGTTTCTGCTGCGGGGCGCGCTCAGCGAAGATGCGTACTATGCGCGCACCGCGCCCATTGTCGCGGAGCTGGCCGGCGGCACGTGCCTGACGGTTCCAGGAAACCACCTAGCGTTCACTCTGGAGCCGGAGACGTTCAGTAAACCCATCTTTGCACTCATCGATCAGGCGCAGGGACATTCCTGAGCTTACCTTTTGTGTCAGTTCAGCCGCAAGAAGGAGAATGGTATGGTTCAGGTTCTAAAGTCCGCACGACAGGCCGAGATTTCGGACGCTGCTGACATGAAGGTGCGGGCCACGGTCGAAGGCATCATCAAGGCAGTTCGCGACCGCGGAGATGAAGCCGTCCGGGAGTTTTCCGGCAAGTTCGACCAGTGGTCCCCGGAGACATTTCGCCTGTCCGGCACGCAGCTGGACGAGCTGGTTGCGTCCGTTTCCGCGGAGACGATCGCCGACATCCAGTTTGCGCAGGACCAGGTTCGCAATTTTGCGCAGCATCAGCGCGCCGCCCTGGTGGATGTCGAGGTGGAGACCCTGCCCGGAGTCTTTCTCGGCCACAAGAATGTTCCGGTTTCGAGCGTCGGCTGCTATGTACCCGGTGGACGGTACCCGATGGTCGCCTCGGCTCACATGAGTATCGTCACGGCCAAGGTAGCGGGCGTAAAGCGGATTATCGCCTGCACCCCACCTACGGCAGGGGCACCCCATGCAGAGACCATCGCGGCGATGGTCATGGCCGGCGCGGATGAGATCTACCTGATGGGTGGCGTGCAGGCGATTGCGGCGATGGCGCTCGGAACAGAGACGATCCAGTCCGTGGACATGCTCGTCGGCCCCGGCAATGCGTATGTCGCCGAAGCCAAGCGGCAGCTTTACGGCAAGGTGGGGATCGATCTTTTCGCCGGTCCCACTGAGGTCCTGGTGCTGGCGGACGAAACGGCAGACGCGGAGATGGTGGCGACCGATCTGCTCGGCCAGGCTGAGCACGGGCCCAACTCGCCGGCGGCGGTCATCACGTCCTCCCCGGCGTTGGCGGCGGCGCTACCGGCAGAGATTGCGCGACAGCTGACCACACTGAAGACCGCTGCCGTTGCAGGGGAGGCGTGGGCCGAGTTCGGCCAGATCATCCTGGTGGACACGCGCGAAGAGATGCTTGCCGAAGCGGATCGCCTCGCCTACGAGCACGTGGAAGTCCTGACCGCGGAACCGCGCTGGTTCCTCGAGAACATGCAGAACTACGGCGCGCTGTTCCTGGGTCCGGAGACCAACGTGGCCTATGGAGATAAGGTCATCGGCACAAACCACACGTTGCCGACCATGGGCGCCTCGCGCTACACGGGCGGTCTTTGGGTAGGGAAGTTTCTGAAGACCTGCAGCTATCAACAGGTGACTCCAGAGGCCAGCGTGCTCATCGGCCAGTACGGATCGCGGCTTTGCGAGATCGAACGCTTCTGGGGGCATAAGGAACAGGCAGACCTGCGGGTGCGTCGCTACGGCGCTCAAGCGGTCGCGGCACAGGCCAGCTAGGTGTCTCTTTCCGGTAAAAAGACGGCGGTGGTCACCGGGGCGGGCAGGGGCATCGGCGCGGCCATCTCGTTTGCCCTGGCCCGCGACGGCTTCCACGTAGTCCTGGTCAGCCGCACGGAGCAGGAGCTTCGATCGGTTCAGCAAGCGATCGAAGCCGCGGGCGGAACCGCGCAGGTCAACGTGTGTGATGTCCTGCGTGGGAGCGAAATCGACGCGCTCTTCAATTCCCTGTCCCGGGTAGACACGCTGGTCAACAACGCCGGAACGAACCGGCCGGCGCTGCTGACCGACACCACGGACGAGGATATCGACGCCGTCTTCGCTCTCAACGTGCGCACGTCCATCATCGTTGCGCGCGAGGCTGTGCGCAGGATGCAGCAACACGCCAGTGCTTACCTGCGCACGGGAGCGGTTTCGATCGTCAATCTCACCTCACAGATGGGCCGCGTCGGCGCTGCGAAACGCAGTATCTACTGCGCGAGCAAGCATGCGCTGGAAGGCTTTACCAAGGCGCTCGCGATCGAGCTCGCACCCTCGGGCATCCGGGTAAACGCGGTCGCGCCCACGTTTCTGGACACGCCCCTGACTGCGCCGTGGTTTGCCCGGGATCCGGCGTTCCTGGCTTCGGTGGTCGACCGCATCCCGATGGGCCGGCTGGGAACGGTGGAGGAAGTGGCGAACGTGGTTGCGTTTCTGGCCTCGCCGGCGGCCGGGTTGGTCACGGGCGAAAGCATTGCGGTGGATGGTGGCTGGACGGCTCAGTAGTGGTGCCGTCCAGGGCGGCCGCGGCAGCCAAGGGCTCTCTGATTATGTACTTGGGTGGAAGCGTGGGACTTAGACCCATTTACCTTAAAGTGTAGCCGCAGCGCCAATGCGGGGGTCCTTAGCTACGCTGAGGATGACGGCGAAAAACAAAGAACAGAAGCTATACTTGGAGGTAAACGGGTCTAGTCCCACGAACAAGCCCAGTGGAACAAGGGGATTTAGCCCGACGCTCTGAAGGGGGGCCGAGGCAGTGCCTCCTCAGACCCTTCCTGGACCGTTGTCCCTTGGGATGTAGCCCTGCCTATGAGTCGCCCCTCCAGGGGCTTTGACACCTTACCTGGGGCTTGCGCCCCAGGCTGGTATAAGTCGGGCCTTCAGCCCTGAAAAACAAAGAGCTGTCCCCAAGAGCAAGATGGGCAGCAGTGGCAAAGCAGTACCAGTGCGCCTTGATGAGCCGACTGGTGGAAGCACTGGGCAATTGCAAGCAAAAGCGCGCGCACGCTAGATGCCGGTTTGCATTACCCCCGGCCCACCGGGTTCATCCGGCCGAACAGCTCCTGCAATTCGATCCGGATCGGGGTTTCGGCAACTTCGAGCACGTCTGTTTCGCGCCACTCGCCGTCGCGCCACACCTGGGCCCGGTGCCGGCTTGGGTCTACGATCCACATGGTTCTTACGCCCATCCGCGCGTAATCCTCGCACTTTCTTTTGGTCGCGGCCCATGTATCTTCGGGCGAAAGCACCTCCACCGTCAGCAGCGGCGGCGCGGCCAGCACCTGATCCTGGGGCCCGGCCTCTACCAGGGTTACGTCCGGAATACGCACGCGCGTGGCCGACACCCGCGCGCGCCACTCAGTCGCCACGTATGCCTTTGCCTCGGTCTCAAACGCGGCCAGCATGATGGTCAGCAACGCCTGCACGCGCCCGTGATCCCACGTTCCCAAGTTCCGCTCCATCAGCTCGCCGTCGACGAACTCACGATCAGGCTCATACGTCGTCGACAGGTACTCGGCCATCGATAGTTGCACGGCAGTCGCCATAAGGGTCTCCGTACCCAGAAGCATACACTGTGGCGGCGTTGGCTTTCAGTAAATGAAGCTATCGCCGTCGAGTTTCAGGACTGGAAACATGGCGGCGAAAAGCGTCAACGGGGCGGCCAGGAAGCCTTAGGATAGGACCACGCATGGAACACGACTCGTGACAGGCTTACCACTTTCCAACTCGGCTCGATCCGGATCCCGTGTGCGTATCGCGCACACGTTCGCGCGCGAGATCCTGCAGACGCTGCGCCTGGGCGGGCCGCTCGCGCTGGGTGAGCTGGGCTGGATGTCGACTTATATCGTCGACGCGCTGATGCTGGGGCGGCTGCATTCGCCCATCGCGATCGCTGCCTCGTCGCTCGGCAACACGATCTACTATGCCATTGTTTTCTGCGCGATCTACCTGATGAACGGGCTCGAAACGCTGATTGCGCAGGCCTACGGCAGGGCCGACAAGGAGGAGTGCGTCAGCCTGCTGGGGCAGTCGTTCTGGTTCATCCTGGTGGGCACGCCGCTGGTGATGCTCGCCACGCTGGAGAGCCTGTGGCTGCTGCCACACCTGGGCACGCCGGCCGATATCGTGGACGAGACCACGCGCTACGTGCGGCCGCTGGTGTGGTCGACCGCGCCGCTGATGGGCTACATGGCGCTGCGCCGCTTTCTGCAATCGGTCGATAACGTCTTCTGGGTCACGTTTTCGCTCATTACGGCGTCATTCGTCAACTGGCTGGGCGACTACGTCTTCCTATTCGGCCACTTCGGCGCGCACCCCATGGGGGTCGCGGGCTCCGCGTGGGGGACGCTGGCCGTGCGGATTTACATGCTGCTGCTGCTGGGCGCGGGCACGGCCTTTGCGGCGCGGCACCTGGGCTTCGTCTTTGGCTGGCAGATGCTGCGGCCCAGCCCGGCGCGGCTGCGGATGCTGCTCCGCATCGGCTGGCCGAGCGGGCTGGAGCAGCTGGCGGAGCTGGGCGTTTCGACCTACCAATCCATCCTGTGCGCGCGGCTGGGCGCTGTTCTGCTGGCGGCACAACAGGTGGTGCTGGATCTGAACGCGTTCGTCTACCAGGTGCCGGCCGGGCTTTCCTACGCGACGATCGTGCGCACCGGCCAGGCCGCCGGCCGCGACAACCAGCCGGAGGTACGCCGCGCGGCCAATGCCAGCCTGCTGCTTGGGCTCGGCTTCATGGCGGTCGCGGGCACGGTCTTTGCAGGCTTTTCGCACCTGTGGGCCAGCCTGTATACGAACAGCCCGGAGGTCGTCGTCGCCTCGCAGCCGATCTTCACCATCTGCGCCTTCCTGCTGATGTCCGATACGGCGTTCGTCATCCTGGCCTCCGCGCTGACCGGGCTGGGCGATACGCGGACGCCGATGGTCGTGAGCCTGGTGTGCAACTGGGGCTTCGGCATGTCGCTTGCGTACGCGCTTACCTTTCACTTTCACCAGTCGCTGCGTGGTCTCTGGATCGGCCGCGCGGCCGGGTCCGCGCTCTCCGCGCTGGCCATGATCACGGTGTGGCGCGTCCGTCTTTACCGGGCTAACCGCACGCACGCCTCCCTCAACCTCCTCGAGCCGTTGCACGTTTCGGTCGGGCAATCCTTTGGCGGACGTACCGCCGCCAACTAAAGGCAAACCCATGCTCTTCGCCACTCGCCGCCTCTTGTTTCTGCTGTTCCTGTTTGGCTCCGCGCTGTCCGCCTTTGCGCAGTCTACGCTTGCGTCGCTCGCCGGCACCGTACACGACTCCTCCGGCGCGCTTGTACGCAACGCGCAGATTACCACCCTCCGCAGCGAAGACCAGTCTACCCACACCACCTCCTCAGACGCGCAGGGAAACTTTACCCTGGTCAACCTGCCGCCCGGCACCTACACGGTCCGGGTAAAGAGCGCGACCTTCTCTCCGCTCGAGCAGACCGGCGTCGTGCTTGCCGCACGGCAGAACTTGCGGCTCGACCTGGCCTTGTCGGTCGGGGCCGCGGCCGAGGTGACGGTCAACGCGGAAGACGCGGGCGCGATTGACACGTCCGACGCACAGATCTCGGCCAGCCTTTCCACCCGCGCCGTGCTCGACCTTCCGGCCAACTTTCGCGGTGCCGGCAGCACCTCTCCGCTCAGCGTGATCCAGGTCCTGCCCGGGGTGCAGCCGGACTCCGGCACCTACCCGCCTCAGCCTTCGGCGAGCCCCAATCCGGCCATCAAGTTTTCCATCCAGGGCGGCCTGCCCAGCCAGTCCGAGACCACCGTCGACGGCATCTCGGCCCAGAACCAGACCACCAACAACATCCTCGGCGACGCCTTTCCCTCTGCCGAAGCCATCGCCGAGATCCGCGTCGACGGCGTGAATAACAACGCGCAGTACGGCCAGCCCGGCGAGATCACCACCATCTCGAAGTCCGGCGCGAACCAGCCGCATGGCTCCATCTACTGGTTCTTCCAGAACTCTGGCTTCGACGCCACCCCCTATGGCACTGACGCGGCGAACAAGCCGAAAAAAGTCGCGAACGATTTCGGCGCGTCCTTCGGCGGCCCCGTCCTGATTCCGCACCTCTACAATGGTCGCGATCACACCTTCTTCTTTGCCGATTATGAAGGCCTGCGCTACGCCACCTCGCGCGTCGTGCAGTATGTCGTCCCGACCGCGCAGGAGCGCATGGGCGACTTCTCGCAGGAGACCACGAGCCTGAAGAACCCGTTCACCGGCCAGCCCTATGCCGGCGAGCGCCTCACGCCCAACCCGTCTTCCGCCGCGCTGCTCAGCCTGTTTCCCCTGCCCAACCTGCATGTGGGCGAGCCCGTCGCGCAGGTCCTTACGGATCCCAACACGCCGTTCAACTTTCTGGGGACCAAGCCGAACGGCATCAACTCCAACCAGTACGATCTGCGCCTGGATCGCACCTTTGGCGCGCGCGCCACGGCCTTTGC
>CAXTFS010000068.1:0-12741 GCA_964243395.1 uncultured Acidobacteriaceae bacterium
ACACGGTGCTGATGGTGCAGGTGGAGAATGAGGCGGGGCTCTGGGGCGGAACGCGCGACCACTCCCCCCTTGCCGAACGCGCCTTTGCGCAAGAGGTCCCCACAAAGGTGCTCGGAGCGATGGGCAAGAGCGGCGGCAACGGCAGCTGGACGGAGGTGTTCGGCGCGGACGCGGATGAGGTCTTCTATGCCTGGGCGGTGGCGCGCTACATCGAGCAGGTCGCGGAGGCAGGCAAGCGGGTAAATCCCCTGCCCCTTTATGCCAACGCTGCGCTGCGCGATCCCCTGCCGCCGGGACCTACGGGCAGCTTTGAGAGCGGTGGACCGACCTTTGATGTGCTTCCGCTGTGGCACGCGATCGCACCCACCCTGGAGGCGCTCGGGCCGGATATTTACATGCCCGAGTATGACAAGTACATGGCAGTGTTGGACCAGTACGCCCTGCCCTGGAACGCCTTCTTTGTCCCCGAAACAGGGAATCGCACCAGCTATGCCCGCTACTTCTTTGCGGTGCTGGACAAAGGCGCGTTCGGCTGGTCTCCCTTCGGCATGGACGCCACCGGCTATGTGAACTACCCGCTCGGCGCGCCCAAAATCGATGACGAAACCATTGCACCCTTTGCGCTGAACTACCGCATTGCGGCGCCCATGAGCCGTGAGTTGGCGAAGTGGAATCAGCAGGGTCTTGTGCACGGCGTGGCCGAAGATTCCAAGACCCATGTGCAGCAAGTCACCTTCCCCGCGTTGGCCGGGAAGCCCGCGCACTGGACCGCGACGGTGTCCTATGGTCTGCCTTCCTTCTATGCAAGCCGTCCGGCGCCGGGCAACACAAAGCCTGAAGGCGAAGCACTGATCGTTGCTCTCGGGCCGGATGAGTTTCTCGTCACCGGTGTGCAGTGCCGCGTCGACTTCACCTCGACGGACACGAGCGGCGGGAAAAAACAACGCATGTGGATCTCGGTCGAAGAAGGCGCGTACGACGGGGGCGTCTGGAAGCCGGCACGGTTATGGAACGGTGACCAGACCGACTACGGCCTGAACTTTACCGGCGCGGGGCAGGTGCTGCGCGTGAAGTTACAGGATTACTGATCGGGGATTGTTCCCGGGCGGGAGCTTCGGGAACGGACACCGCGCACCAGAGCTGGAGGCGCATGGCAGCGCATGGCCTCCAGGGGCAACGATGCTCCTGGGTCTAGGATCAGGCCGCGCGTCGCTGCGGCGATGTTGGGGTGTTTGGTGGACCTGATCGGGATCGAACCGATGACCTCTTCCATGCCATGGAAGCGCGCTCCCAGCTGCGCCACAGGCCCACTCTCAGGAGGACTCCCCTATTCTCGCGGACAGGCGCCGCTTCGTCAAACGTCCAGGGGAACAATGTCGTTCGCCGCGGTGTCTAAGTCCGCAGAGTGAGCGAGCACTCGGCCGCCGGCGGCGTAGTTTTCTGCTCTGGATCTCGACAACTTACGATCGGCGTGCACGCCGGATGTTTCTGGACAGTTGCACCGCTTAGGAACTACTGTAGACGTCACTCCGCCACCCGGCGGCGATACCTTCCGTGAGGTTTTCCACGATGAGCGACCTGGCCAGTGCGGTAGCGATCGGAGCGGAAGAGCAAAGCCTTGTGACGGACCTGAAGGCCGGCTCCGAGGCGGCCTTTGCCGTGCTGATCGCGCATTACAGCCGCCCGGTCTTTTCGCTCATTGCACGCAGCTTGCGGGATCCATCCGACGCCGCTGATGTGACCCAGGAAGTTTTCGTCAAGGTGTTCCGCAACATCCACAGCTTCCACGGCGACGCCAGCCTGCGGACTTGGATCTACCGCATCGCCATCCACGAGGCTTCGAACCAGCGCCGCTGGTGGAGCCGTCACAAGCGCCAGGAGCTGACGCTGGACGACGCCCGCGAGACAGAGGAAGGCGAGACCGTCTCCCTGGCTGACATGCTGGCCGCGGGCGATGCCTCCCCTTTCGACAATGTGGCGCGAGCTCAACTGCGCGAGCGCGTGGAATCGGCGCTCCGCCTGGTGCCCGAGGTGTTTCGTACCGCCGTTGTGCTCCGCGAGATCGAGGGCTTTGCGTACGACGAAATCGCCGAGATCCTGCAGACCAGCGTGGGGACCGTGAAAAGCCGTCTGATGCGCGGTCGCGCCGCACTGCGCGAAGCGCTCCGGGAGGACGGCCAGGTACAAGGAATGCGCCGGGAGTCACAGACCGACTCAAGCCCGGCGGCGCGGACCGGCATCTTAAAGGCTGGGAGAAGCTGAAAGGCAAACTCATGCTGAGCGTCGAACCCATCAACGAGATCGAAGAGAGCGCCTGCGGGACCGTGCAGGATGACTTCTCTGCGTACCTTGACGGAGCTCTTGACGGCGAAACGATGCTCCGCCTGGCGGCGCACCTCGATACCTGCATCCACTGCTCCCGCGAATTCGGCGAGTGGCGGAGCATGCAGAGCGCCCTGGGCGAACTTGGCCCGGCGCTTCTGCCCAACACGCTGCAGTCCGAGCTGCGTGATGCCCTGGCCGGTGAGCGTGGGCTCGGGACACACCGTTCCCCAACACAGCGGTTCGTGGCGTTTGCCCAGCGTACGCTGGCTCCCGGTGCGGTTCGCCTGGGTGCCGGATTCGGCGCCGCTTTGCTGCTACTTGGGTCGGCCGCCTGGTATGTCGGCTTGGCTACGCCGGTGCAGGCGAACGACGACCGGCTCGCCCACCTGTACGCGCCGCGCTACCTGTACTCCCAGACGGCTCCCCAGCCGATCCTGAGTGACGGGGCGTATGTGGCCGTGATGGTTGACGCCAAGGTGGATGCGCGAGGTCGGGTGTACGACTATGACCTGATCGACGGACCCGACAATGCCTCGACCCGGCTTGGCATCGAGAAGAACCTGCTAGGCAGCGTTTTTGCGCCTGCGACCATCTTCGGGGCACCGGTGGCGGGTCACGTGATGATGACCTACACCGAAATCTCCCCGCTGTAGCGGCACGCAAACGCCGTGCTGATTGCCGACGACCCCCGTTCTGCCTAGACTGTTGTTCGTGCTTCAATCCGCTCGTTTCTCTAGATCCGCCACAAAAAATGTTCGGGCCCTCCTGCTGCCGCTGGCTGCACTGGGCCTTGCCGCGAATGTGAGCGGCCTCCCTTCCGTTGCCCAGAGTTCCTCCTCGTCATCGTCCACATCCGCAGGGGAACGGACGCCCGATCAGGTGAACCCCACGGCACGTCCCCGCGCCGCTCAGGTGGAACCTGGCGGGGCGGCGGTGACGCTGGAATACAACGAACCGCTGTTTGAACTGGCCTCCGCACTGAATGCCTGCGGCTACAACGCCGACCTGGAGCACTCCGCCAAGGTTCGCCTGGAGGTCCGGGGCGAAATCGACGAGGCGCTCGCCGCGAGCGAGCCGGCACGCGCCAGTCGCGACGCGCTCTGCACCTACATCGGCCAGCACCGGCTGTCCGATCCTGCGCTCAGCATGGGCCAGTATGTGTCCCTGGCGCTGTACCTTTCGCCGCCGCCGGAGCTCACGCCCAACGTCGATGAGACGCAGCTGCCCCCTCAGGCGGCCCAAGTCGTGAACATCCTTCCGCTGCTGCGCACCTTCGCGCAGACCACCGACCTGCACATACTCTGGGTGCGGCACCGAGCCGAGTACGAGGCCCTGATCGCCCGCGTGCACGAGCCCATGACCCAGACCATTCTGCGCACCAACATTTATCTGCACCAGCCGGTCTCAAGCTATGACGGGCGCCGCTTTCTCGTCCTGCTCGAGCCGATGCTTTCGCCGGCACTGACCAACGCGCGCATCTACGGCTCGGATTACATCATCGTCACCTCGCCCGATAACAGCGCCACCGGCGACCCGGTGCACATGGACGACATCCGCCATATCTACCTGCACTATGTCGTGGAGCCGCTGGTGTACAGCCGTGGATCGGCGATGGAGCGCATTCAGCCACTGCTCCGCGGTGTCTCGGATGCGCCCATCGACTTTGCCTACAAGAGCGACGTCGAAGCGCTGATCACCGAGTGCCTCATCAAAGCCATTGAGGCCCACCTGTATACCATCGCCGAGCCCGCGCCGAAGCGCCCGAGCAACACCAAAGCGCGCAACGAGATGGCAGAGTACGACTCGGAAAAGGCTATCTACGATCGCCAGACCGAGGCGGAGCAGGCCGTGAAGGTCGCGCACGATGAGCGCGCCGGCTGGGTGCTGACCGACTACTTTTATGGGGCGCTCAGCGTGATGGGGCACAATGGCGACGGCCTGCGCGACGAGATTGCGCCGATGATCTACGGCATGGATGTTGGACGCGAGCGCCAGCATGCCGAGTCGATCGCATTTCAGAAGGACAACAGCAGCGATCCGCTGCGGCGGTCCAATCCGGTGACGGCACATGCGCCGCAAGGGATGGACCTTGCCGAGGCTGCGCTGATGAAGGGCAATGTGGGAGGCGCCGCTGATCTCGCCGACAAGGCCATGGCGGACCCCGCCGGCGATCACGGCCGCGCACAATACGTGCTCGCGCGCATCAACCTGATGGAAGGTCAGCCGGAACGCGCCATCAGTGGCTTTGAAGAAACGCTGAAGCTGAGCCATGATCCACGCACGGTCGCCTGGAGCCACATCTACCTGGGTCGCCTGTACGACAACATGAACCCGCCCGACCGCACCCATGCCATGGCCGAGTACGGGGCAGCACTGGCAGCGCGGGATGCGCGTCCGGACACGAAGCTGGCCGCCGAAACCGGCTTGAAGCAGCCGTTTGCGCTGCCACGCCGGGAAGCGGCGCCCAAGAGCGACGATACGAACTTCGATCCCACCGGCAAGGCGCAAAAAGAGGCTTACAAGCCGGGTGCTCCGAACGGTTCGCCCCAGTAGGGTTCCCCTCTTACCCCGTTAGACTTGGCTGATATGCAAGGCGCAGGCCGCGACACTTCGGGATCGGCGAGACCTGCGGCGGAGTCTTCGCCGCACGCTTCTAAGCTCGTCGCGAGTAAGGGCGCCGCGAAGACTCCTGCAAAGTCGAAACGTCCACTGTCCGCGAGTGGAAAATCCATAGCTCCAGAGCCGGAGATCTCTGGGGATCTGACCGGGCAGCTCCAGTACGAGTTCACCGACCCCCGCCTGCTTCAACTGGCGCTGACGCACAGCTCGCACGTCTATGAGGCTCGCCTGGGCCGGGCCAAGGCCAGTGGCGACGAGCCCAACCAGCCCGGCACCGATAACGAGCAGATGGAGTTTCTCGGCGACGCGGTGCTGGGTCTGGCGGTCACCGAGCTGCTGCTGCGTGCCTTCCCGGAGCGCACCGAAGGGGAGCTGACGCGCATGCGGGCAACCCTGGTGAGCCGCCAGCGGATGGCCGAACTTGGCGCCGTTCTGGGTCTTGGCCCGCTGTTGCTGATGGGCAAGAGCGCCGAAGCAGTGGAGGGCCGCGCCAAGCCGGCAGTGCTGGCCAACACCGCCGAGGCGCTGCTGGGTGCGGTGTACCTGGACGTTTCGCGCGGGGTCGACGCCCGCGCACGGGCCGGGGAGAAGGCCTTGCGCACCGTTCGCGACATCCTCGATCGGCTCGTCGTGACGCCGGGCCTGCCGCTGATTCGGGCGGCGCTGGAGGCGTCTCCGGGACGCGGCGCGCTGCGCGATGCCAAGAGCCGTCTGCAGGAACGCGTGCAGGCTGAGGCCGCGGGGCGGCTGCTCTACACAGACACGGGCGAGATCGGTCCCGCGCATGCACGGCATTTCACCGTCGCGGTCCAGATCGAGCGGCGCACGGGAGAGGTGCATACCCTCGCGACGGGCGAAGGCGCGAGCAAGAAGGCGGCGCAACAGGCTGCGGCCGAGATCGCCATGACGCGCTGGGGCATAACCCGGGAAGGCGCCACGGCTGCGGCGCAGGGAGATCCACCGGCGTGAGCCCGCCCGCCCGGCGCACCCGCTTCGACGAATTCCTTGTGACCGGCTCCGCCCTGCTGCGCGTGCTGGTGGTGGGCCTGTTTCTGCTCACGTTCATTGTGCAGCCGTACCGCATTCCTTCCGCGTCCATGGTGCCGACGCTGCAAATCGGCGATTGCGTCCTGGTGACCAAGACCAAGGCCGCCCAATCACCGCCGGACGGGTCGCGCACCTCCCCCATCCTGGCGGCACAGCGGCGCACTCAGAGGTTATTTTTGCCACCCAGCGGCGTGCGGCGCGGCAATCTGGTGGTGTTCCACTACCCTCCGGACCCATCGCGTGAGCTGGTCAAACGGATCGTGGCGGTGCCGGGTGACCGGCTCCGGCTGCGCGGGGGACGGCTCCTGCTGAACGACCAGCCGCTGCCCGAGCCGTACGCGCTCTACACGCCCAGCCGGCCGGAGATCTTTCGCGATGAGTTCCCTAACCTCCGCGAGGCGGACCCCAATATCGATCCGCGCTGGTGGCTGACGCTGCGGCGCACCCTGCGTGATGACGGCAATCTGCTGGTGCCGCCGGGTAGCTACTTCGTCCTGGGGGATAACCGCAACAACAGCGAAGACAGCCGCTACTGGGGCTTTGTGCCGCGTGCGGAGATCATCGGTCAGCCGCTGATCGTGTACTTTGCTGTTCCGAACCTGGCCGATGCGCCTGAGGGTGGCGCCCTGCCGCGGCTGCATTGGCTGCTGGCCGCGGTGCGCGGACGTATCGGCATCCTGCGCTGATCCCCCCGTATGCGGAGAGAAACTGCGTGAGGGTGCGGGAGGGCTGATTTACACTGACCCCGGGCCGCAACGGCGCTGCATGCCGGACCCATGGGAGTGTATTCGGTGAGCCAGGTCGGTCAGGTGGGTGGAGTAAATGGAGTGACCGAGGCCGCCGCGCTCGATCCCGCCCCGGGGGTGCCAGTCCTGGGCAGCGCCGACAAACATGCCGCCGAGGAGACGGAGACGCCGCTGGAAGCGCTGGCCTCCATGTGCGTTGTGCTCGTGATTGGCCTTTTCCTGTTCGGCTTCGCCTTTCAGAATTTCGAAATTCCGTCGCCCTCGATGGTGGGGACGTTGTTGGTGGGCGATCACGTGGTGGTGGACCGCGTCAGCCTTTCGCCCCCTACGAAGTGGGCACCATTTGTGCACTACCGGCCGGTGCATCGCGGCGACGTCATTGTGTTTCTCAAACCCAACCCTGAGAGTCCTGATCTGATCCTGGTGAAACGCGCGATCGGGATCGCCGGCGACCGCATTCACCTGGAGCACGGCGTGGTCTACCTCAACGGCGTCGCGCAGAAGGAGCCGTACGCCGGCATGCCCGCCGACGACGGCAATCCTGAGCATGAATACCTGCCCTACCGCGATGACTTCCCCACCTCACCACCGCCGCTCGAGGCGCAGCTGACGGAGGTCTGGCGGGAAAACCTGCCCACCCACATCCAGAATGGCGATCTGGTCGTTCCGGAGGGCAAGGTGTTTGCCATGGGCGACAACCGGACCGAAAGCCTGGACAGCCGCTACTGGGGCTTTGTGCCCGTTGAAAACATCGAGGGCCGCCCCAGCTTCGTGTACTGGTCCTTCAAAACGCCAACGGATCAGGAGAACAAGACCAGCCTTGGCGAACGGATCGCTTTTATCGTGCACGAAGTCACGCATCTGCTCACCGATACACGCTGGAGCCGTACCTTCCACGTGGTGCGTTAGAGTGGCGTAGTGCCGCCGTTTTGTCGTCGGCATTGCCTTCTATGCGCCTGCACCAACCCATCGTAGCCGCCGGTTCCGAAGCGAGCCCGAACGATTCCTCCGCGAGGGACACCCCCCGGACGTACATCTCGCTGCGCCGTCGGCTGTTCTGGATCGCGCTTGCGGCCCTGGTCGTGGCGCTGCTGGTGCTCACGCCGCCGCTGATCAACGCGAACCGGTATCACCGTCAGATCGCTGACACCATGAGTGCGAGCCTGGGCCGGGCCGTCCACCTGGACAACGTTTCGCTGCACCTGCTACCGGTACCCGGCTTCACGCTGCAGAACCTGGTGGTCAGCGAGGACCCTGCCTTCGGCTCCGAGCCGACCATTCGCGCCAATACCGTGGAAGCGACCCTGCGCATCAGCTCGCTCTGGCGGCGTCCGGTCGAGTTCTCGAGCATCCGCTTCATCGAACCCAGCGTGAACCTCGTCCGCAACGGGCAGGGCCGGTGGAATCTGGCGGACGTGCTGCTGCGCACATCGTATGTGAACACTGCGCCTACCGATCAGCGCCGGCATGGTCCCGCACCGCGCTTTCCCTACATCGAAGCAACGGGCGGTCGGGTCAACATCAAGTTTGTGGACCAGAAGCTGCCGTTTTCGCTTACGGACGCTGATTTTGCCCTGTGGCTGCCATCGCCGCAGCGCTGGCGCGTTCGCCTGACCGGCCATCCGGCGCGCACCGACGTCAGCATCACCGATCCGGGTACGGTGCGCCTGGAGGGCGATCTGCGGCGTGGCGCCGCACAGGGCGTTGTGCCTATCGCTCTGCATGCCAGCTGGCATGATGCGCCGCTCGGCGAGGCCAGCCGCATGCTCACGGGAGACGACATGGGCTGGCGAGGCACACTCAACCTCGATACGGTCCTGGCCGGCTCGCTGGGCGAGGCGCGTATGGACGCCAAGCTGACCCTGGGCGGCCTACGTCGGGCGGACTTCGTTCCAAGCCAGGCGCTCGATCTCCAGGTCACCTGCGCCACCCGCACTGCCGTGGCACTCGCAACGCTATCCGACCTCGCCTGCAACCTTCCGGTCGGTGCACCAGAGCCGCTGACCCTGCGAGCGGCTTCGCTGGATCTGCAACACCCTGCAGGAACCGCCGCAACGCTGATTGGGAGCGCCATTCCCCTGCGCCGAGCGCTGCTGTGGGCCTCCCTGTTCTCTTCGCGCATCCCCACCGACCTGACACCGAGCGGGACATTTGACATTGATTTGGCGCGGGCGCAGGTGGGCGCTGCTCCGCCGGCGGTCCGTCGCAAACGGACGCGGGTGATGGGGACGGAACCCGTCACTTCGCAACTCGGAACGGCGGCATGGACTGGACAGATTCGGCTCAATTTGCCGGCTTCCACCCGTACCCCGGGCGACGTCACAGCAAAAGCTCCGGCCGACCCCGTCGCGGCTGGCAACGTACTGGCCTGGTCAGTCCATCTGGCATCCACGCAGCCGGGTGGCGACGCACCCTGGATGGTTCTGCCGCCAACCCCGGTACGCCTCGGTACGGATGGCGCCGTGACCGTGGACAGTGCGATCCTTTCGACCGGCTACCGGGTTGGTGTGAAGGGCAGCCTGAGCCCGGCAACGCTTCTCACCCCCGCCCGCTACCTTCCGCAACTCGGCGATGGACTGAACAGCGTTCTTCCGCAGCCTGTTGAGGCGATGCAGCCGATGCGTGTGGATTTTAATTGCAGCCGCACCTGGACTGCCACACAGGTTTGCACGGGCCCCAGGAGCGGGGTGCCCTCGAAGGCTGTTCCTTCGTCACTCCCCGCCCTTGCGCCGCAGACGCCGCAGCCTTCGCTTCTGAACCCGCGCAGCCAGTCCCCCTACGATCATTCACCGCAGATCCGGCCGTCTGCACCGCGCTGATCCAGACCCGCGCTGAGCCAGACCCGCGCTGAGCCAGACCCGCGCTGAGCCAGACCCGCGCTGAGCCACCTCACAGGCTGCGAACGTAGTTCTTGCCGGGCATCTGCTTTACGCGACCTGCAAGCTCCAGCTCAAACAGCGCGGTGAAGACCTCGCCCGAGGCCAGCTCACTCTCCAGTCGCTCCAGGAGCTCATCCAGCTGCAGCGTCTCATCCGCCCGCAGATGTTGCAGCACCATGCGTTCATGGTCGCTGAGCCCGTTTCCCGCCGCGCCTGCCGAGCCCTCTCCAGAGACTCCGAACAGCGAGCCGGTGGTGGCAAGCGCCTCGGCCTTGCGATCCGCGAGGTCCTCCAGCGCCAACCGCACCTGCGATGGCAGATCCTCCCAGACGTCTTCCCACGTGGCGGTCAGCTTGGCGCCCTGCTTGATCAGGGTGTTGGGTCCCCAGGCGTTCTTGTTGGTCGCATTCCCGGGAACGGCGTAGACATCGCGACTTTGCTCGATGGCACAACGAGCGGTGATGCGTGTACCGGAGTATTCGGCGGCCTCCACGACCAGCACACCGACACTCATGCCGCTAAGCGTTCGGTTGCGGATGGGAAAGTTTTGCGGTGCCGGAAAGGTACCGATAGGAAACTCACTCACGATGGCGCCGCCCGAGGCCACAATGTCCTCCGCCAGCCGCTTGTTCTCCTTGGGATAGATCACATCGATGCCAGTTCCCCAGACCGCCACCGTTGCGCCCCCGGCCTCGAGCGCGCCCTTGTGCGCCGCTGTGTCCACACCCCGCGCCATGCCGCTGAAGATGGCCAGACCAAGCTTGGCCAGATCGCGGCTGAGCATTTCGGCCATACCCGCACCGTAGGGTGACGGGTGACGGGTGCCGACGACGGCGATCCCCGGCCGGCTCAGCGCCTCCACATTGCCCCGCACCCACAGCACCGTAGGCGGATCGTAGATTTCCAGTAGAGGCCCCGGATACGCCTCGTCGTCAGGTGTGACCAGACAGGCGCCCTGCTCGCGGACGCGCCGCATCTCATCCTCCGCCTCCCGGCGGCCCCGGCCATCAAAGCAGAACTGCGCCGCACCCGCAGGCAGACCTGCGCCTTCCAATTCGGTCAGCGAGGCCCCAAAGAGCCGCTCCGCCGCGCGCAACTGACGCACGGCCCGCAGACTGCGCGTCGGCCCCACCCCGGGCGCAAGGGCCAGGGTCAGCCAGCCCAGCTGGCACTCCGCCACGAGCTCAATCTTGTTCACTGACGTTCCTCGCTTCTAGTCTCGCCACTGGGCTCGCTGCTCGGTTCGTTACCAGGCTCGTTACCAGGCTCGCTTCCAGGCTTAGCCGATCGGCATTGGTTGCACAACAGAATCGCTGCGATGTTACGGGGCGGTCCGCCAACCCAGCTATGCCCTAAAAGGGGTGGTCGGCTCCGGCGGTACGATGGATCCTGTGCCTCTCCGCGTCGCCGCGATCGCTTTCCTGAACCCTGCGCCCCTGCTGTACAACTTCGAGCACGACCCGACCGCCGCTGCGCTGGCCCGGCACTATGACCTGCACTACACCACGCCGGCGCTCTGCGCCGCGGAGCTGCATGCGGGCGCTGCAGACCTCGGCCTGATCCCCATCGCTGAGCTGACACCCGATCTGGCCATCGTGCCCGGCTGCGTTATCGCGTCGCAAACGGAGGTGCGCAGCATTCTGCTGTTGGTGCGCAATCCCGGCCAGGCTTCCGTTGCAGATGCCCTGCGGCAGATCACCGGCGTGGCCGCCGATAGCGCCTCGCGGTCGTCCGTCGCCTACCTGCGCGTGCTGCTTGGGCGCTTCTACGGCGTGACCCCCACGATCGTCGAGCACCCGGCCGAGCCGTTGCGCATGCTGGCCGAACAGCCTGCGGCCCTGCTCATCGGCGACCACGCCCTGCTGGCCCGCGAACGGCGCGCTGAGATCGATGCCGCTGCGACAGCCAGTTCCGAAAGCCCGCTCCTGTGGCTCGACATCGCCGCGCTGTGGTACCAGCACACCGGCCTTCCCTGGGTGGCCGCCGTCTGGGCCGTGCGGCCGGAGGCCCTCCGGACGGGCGCACCGGAGGCGGCCGTGCTCACGGCAGACCTGATCGCAAGCCGTGACGCCGGCCTGGCACATACCGAGGGGCTGGTGGCGGATTGGACGCCGCGCCTGCCGCTCTCGCCAGACACGATTCGCACGTATCTCACGCGCAACATCTACTACTATCTCGACGAGCCCTGCCTCGAGGCGATCCGGCTTTTCCGGGCCTATGCGGCGGAGCTGGGGGTCCTGCCGGAGCTGCCGGCGCTGCACCTTCTCGGGAGCTGACCGCTTCCTGGGAGTCCTTCAACGCACCGATCGCGTCCTATCCCGCAGCATGCCCATCGTGTCCGTCCATCTCTCCTTGCTGTGGCTAGTCGGCCACGCGAGTTCGCGCATGGTGCCGCTGCTGGCACGTTTCGGCCTGTTTGGCCTCTTCTTTGTGTCCATTGTGGACAGTTCCTTCATCCCGCTGCCCATTCCCGGCGTCACGGACGTCCTGCTGATCCTTTATGCTGCCGGGCACGCCAACCCCGTTCTGCTGGTGCTGCTGGCGACCATCGGATCGGCGCTGGGCGGCCTCTTCTCCCACGCGGTCGGGCAGGCCGGGGGCATGGCGTTTCTGGAAAAGAAGGTTTCACCCCGTCTATTGAAGCGCGCCACCGACTGGGTCGAGCATCACTCAATCCTTGCCATCGCTTTACCGGCCATCCTGCCCCCACCGATGCCGCTGTCCCCGTTTGTGCTCATTGCGGGCGCGGTCCACGTCTCCCGCCGGCGCTTTATGGTCGCTTTCACCACCAGCCGCCTGCTGCGCCACGCCATCGCCGTCTGGCTGGGCGTTCGCTATGGCGCGCAGGTGCTTGGCTTGTGGAACCGGTTCTCCGCCCGCTGGGCAACGACGGTGCTGATCGTGTTCTGGTCGGTGACGCTGGCATTTACCGCCATTGGCATCTGGAAGTTCGTGCAGACCTCCCGCAGCCTGGGCCTCCGGCGAAGGGCCGCGAGTTCGGTTTAGACGGGCCTGCCCTCCACCGGACAAGCCCCCTTACGGTGCTACACTTTCCCTGTGCCGGGTCCTACGCGACGCGTACCCGCCAACCCCGCCAGGTCCGGAAGGAAGCAACGGCAACGGGC
>CAXTFS010000069.1:0-12681 GCA_964243395.1 uncultured Acidobacteriaceae bacterium
TTGTTGGGAGCGGCAGCCTAAATGTACCTTATCTGTTCCTACAGAGGGTGAAATGTTGGCGAATCTGTAAGAGGTTGTCACTTACGCTGCTGCTGTAACCTCAAGTCTCTTTTGTGCGAGCGAGATCCCATCGAAGACGAGATGGTGCAGCTGAGCAGGAGGAACGTTGCGGTCGTCTGGATCGCCAGAACGCGAACCAGTCCGCCCGCGCTTGATAGACCTTAGGTTCTTACGTGTCTGGTTATCTTGTACTGTCCAGCAACGGGGACCGGGACGCCTCTTCCGTGCGGCGTCCCGATCGTCCTTGCGCGGCTACTCGATCACGCGGTAGCCCAGCTGAAACGGGTTCGCCGCCGTGGCAGCCAGCAGGAACCAGCCTGTGGCGCCAATGTGCAGCGAGGGGCCGTAGGTGTAACCAAAGCCCGTATCCATCAGGCTGGTGGAGGCGAGCAGGCCTTCTCCACTGGGGATCGGCTTGCCACCAACGGTCATCCCACCGCCCAGGTCAGCCTGGGCCTTCATGCATTGCCCGAGCAGCGACACAGCGGCCTCGAGGTCGCGAAGCAGACCGGCGAGGTTGTCTTTGCCGCGCAGCACACGCGCCGCCAGGGCAGCCGCCGTGTGCGCTGTGCCTTCCAGCCAGACAGCGTTCGGGTCGGTCCCCGGGATCACCGGTGTAAGGCTGGCCGAGTCGAACACCAGGCCGTGAATCGTCTCGCTGCCCGTAAGACTGCTGTGCGGAGCGGCGGCGCTGTCGGTTGTCTGGAGGTTTGCCAACGCCCAGTCAATGGTGGATTTGTACGCGTTCTTGAGCAGGGCCATGTAGGACCAGGTCTGAACATCCTCTGGGATCGGGTACGGGTTGATCGTGACCTGATCCCCCAGCGTGCCCGTGTAGAAGTACGGTCCGGCCGCGTTGTACATCGCCACAACGAACTTCAGCGCATGCTGCGCGAGGTTGGCCCACGACTTGTTGTTCTGTGTGGAGTAGCCGCCGTTCGTCAACGTGCTCAGCATCGTGAAGAAGGCGAAGGTGTCGATGTTGTGCTCGGTTGACTTGCCGTTTGTCGACTTCACCGACATGTTGCTTGAGTTAATGGTTTGGCCGAAGGAATAGCCTCCGGGGCCCTCGGTGTCGTAGGCGTATTCCACGATCCAGTTCGCCACCGCGAGTGCTCCGGTGAGGAAGCGTGCATCGTCGGTGCGCAGGTAGAGCTGTGCCAGGGCCATACCCGCCCAGGCCTGGTCACCCACGGCGCTTGTATAGAAGTAGAACGGGTAAGCTGCCGGCACGATATAGGTTCCACTGCCGTCAGAGGCTGGCTGATTGACGAAGTACGCCTGGGCAAAGCGGCCGTC
The DNA here is from genome assembly GCA_964243395.1 of uncultured Acidobacteriaceae bacterium. Lineage (GTDB taxonomy): Bacteria > Acidobacteriota > Terriglobia > Terriglobales > Acidobacteriaceae > Granulicella. Next base: position 1,360 of record CAXTFS010000069.1, read on the forward strand.
GTGGAAAGGAAAGTTGTTGGCCTGTGCGTAAAGCAGGCCTTCGCCCAGAACGACGGCCCGCGCCTGTAGATCCGGGTCCTCATTGGCGAGATACGCATGGATCGAGACGGCATTGTCGTAGGTGAAGGCCGTTGCCTGCAGACCCCCATCGCTATAGCTCTGGGTCAGGCGCACCGTCGATCCGGTCGCATACGCGTCCATCATGAAGTTTTGAAAGAGAAACGCCCGCTCAATGGAGGCGATGATGCCGGAGAGATTTGCCCCCAACGGTGAGACCGGCTGCGCTGCCACGTCTTTACCGGTGAGGAGAAGCGGAAAGGCAGCGGCGGCCGTAGCTGCCGGAGCCATGCCGAGCAAAGCGCGGCGCGTGACTTGGAAATGCACTGGGAAGTCCTCCATGAAGCGCGGCCAATATACGCTGCGGGCTTTTCCGCAGGCAACGCCCGTGGAGCCGTCAATGGAACCGACGGAGCATCCCGTCGATCACCTTGCGCCTCCACCCGGTGAGATAATACGGTCCATGAGCACGTGGGTTCGATTTGGTCTGCTGCTGTCCGTCACCGTAGTTTCGTCAGCACATTGGGTGGCTCCGACGGACACCACGCCGGCTTACTTTACGGCGGCTCCGCGCCGGCCCACAGGCGCAATCCTTAGCGGCGCTCAGCTAACCGGGCCGAACTTTACCCATCCGTTTCAGGCGACCGCGTACAGGATGGCCGCCAAAATTGAAGCGGTGCTCTACCAGCAACCCTGCTACTGCCGCTGCGATCGTGCCCTGCAGCACAAGTCGCTGCACTCCTGCTTTGAGGGGCTACACGGCGCCGTCTGTGCGACCTGCATGCGTCAGGCGATCTACTCCTACCAGCAGACCCAGGCGGGTAAGACGCCGGCGGAGATCCGTGCAGGCATCCAGGCCGGGGACGCGCAAAACGTAAAGCTCGAAGACGCCTCGCTGTAGGGGTGACGCTCGTAGCCGGCGTAGTTTACGTGGAAACGGCGTGGTAGACCTCGAGGGTCTGCTCGGCAATTTTGTGCCAGGATTCTGCTCCAAAGCCCATCTTCCGGACGTTGTCGACGCAACGCAGCCGCAGGGCCGTGTCCGAGGTCATGCGCCGAATTGCGTTTGCAAGCTGATCGGTGTCGTCTGGGCTCACCAGCAAGGCATTCTCACTATCGGTGAGTAGTTCTCGGAAGACGGGCAGATCGCTCGCAACGATGGGCACTCCTAACGCGAGCCCAGTCGCCAACGCGCCGCTGGTCGTGATGGCGCGATACGGGTACACCACCGCCTCGGCCGCTCGGTACGCGTCGACCAGTTCCTCGGTCGAGCAGAAGCGAAAGTGGAAGCGCATCCGCTGCAGGCGCCAGGCCCTCGCCTGTTCCTGCAGGGATGCTAGTAGCGCGGGGTCACCCGTTCCCAGGATTACCAACGTCAGGGTGTCGTTCTCGCGTTCCACGGACGCCCACGCCCGCAGGAGCAGATCGACGCCCTTGTACGGGAAGATAATCCCCTGCCAGAGGACCATACCCTGGCCCGCGTCCACGCCCAGCGACCGGCGCGCAGCCTCCGCATCGCCTTGTGGCAGATCGAAGAAGAAGGGTCCGTGAGCAATCACGGCGATGCGGCTCTCGGGCACACCGAACTCGTCCGTGAGCCGGGCGCGCACATGCGGCGAGTGGCAGATCAGCGCATCCATTCCCGCATACAGCTTCCTGTACACGGCTCGATGCGCGTCTCCCGTGTCATGCGGCAGCAGATCGTGCACGGTCAGCACCGTGTGCGCACCTCGCCAGCGGCAAAACTGAACGAACCACAGATCGAGCGGCAGACGGGATCGCAGCAAGGGCAGAAACTGCACATGGAGGATGTCGGGAGGGCGGAGCAGGAAGCGTACCGTCAGCGCGAGCAGGTTTACAACGCCTTCGATCAGCTTGAGCAGGCGACGTGGCGTGCGGGAGAGATCTTGCTTGCCGACCAGGTCGAAGAGACCCGGATCGAGCTTTACGCCCCGTCCGCGAAAGCAGTCCCGGTCGAGGTAATAGGTGATCGCGCCTACCTGGACCGACACACCCGCCTCGGTCAATGCGCGCGACAGGTAGGCGGTGTAGTACGGCACCGTCGCCCACAGATCCATCATGAAGACCCGCAGCGGCCGTTCCGCTTCGGGCGTTCCCGCCGCGTCTCTCAAGCCCTGGCTCTTGCGGGCAAACCGGCTGCCCGCGTCTCAAGAACCTGCTGGTACAGCGCGAGGTAATCCTCCGTCATGCGCGCTGCGGAGAACGTCTCGCGAACAAGCGCCTGACCAGCTCGTCCAAAGCTCTCCCGCAGCCCTGGCGAATCGAGCATGCGATTCATCGCCTCCGCCAGGGCACCCGAATTCTCCGGTTCCACAAGCAATCCGGTGACGCCATCAGCCACCACCTGCGGCACTGCCCCGACCCTCGTGGCGACCACGGGCAGACCACTCGCCATCCCTTCCAGCAATGCGACGGGCAGACCCTCCTGTCGCGAAGCGGAGACCAGCAGGTCCAGCGAGGCATAGAAGCCTGCCATGTCCCGCTCTTCTCCCGGCATGGCGACGGTCTTCGCCAGGTTGAGTTGCGAACGCAATGCCTCAAGCGAGGGGCGATCGGGCCCATCTCCCGCGACGGCAAACTGCGCCTCCGGAAAGCTCGCCTTTACACGTGCTACGGCATGCAGAAACACGTCAATGCCCTTCTCCGGCGCAAATCGACCGACCAGGCCGACCCGCAATGGAGCGCCGTACGCGCGTCTTTGCGCACGTGCCTGAGGCCCACAGGCAAAGGCCTCCAGCGCCACGCCGTTGCGTATCACCCGCACACGCTTTGACTCAACCCCAGCCGCAAGCAGACGCTCCTCCACCTCTGGCGAGACGGCCAGGACGCCTGCAAAACGCCGAAGCACATACCTGTCCAGAACACCGTAGGCACGCAGCGCCAGATCGTTGTCATACCAGGTGTGACACGTCGAAACCAGCGCGGGTCCCCCCACACGGAATGCAATGAAGCTGTACACATCCGCCTTGTACCCATGCGCATGGACCACCTCAGCGCCAGTGCTTGCAGCCAGCTCGCGCAAACGCTGCGGTACACAGCGGTCGAGCTGCGCGTCGCACCGGACCAGGTGTGTTGGCATCCCGGTCTCAATCGCCGCAGCATGCAGGGCGGGTGCCGGCCCGTTCGGAGAAGCGAATACCCCCAGAGAGCTCGTGTGTTCCCCGCTTCCATTAAGCTCGCGTGAAAGGCTCAGGATGACGGCTTCGGCGCCGTACATGCCTCCGCTGCTGATCACGTGCAGCACTCTCATGCGGAGGGCATCTTCGCGTCGGCGGGATCGGCCTTGCCGCGGTTTACGACCGACCAGAGACCGGCATAGAGCTTGTCGCCCAGCACGGCTTTGGCACCGGTCTTCACGCGATCCATCCGGTGCAGCCGGTTCAGCACTCCGCTCTCCGGCTGGAACACGCGTTCGAGCCATGCGACGTCCGTGCCGCCCTGCAGATTCAGCCGGCCCACCAGAAATCCCTGTGCCCCTACCACTTCGGCCTTCGGCACGGAGGTGAAGACATGCTGGTAGCCGGCCTCGCGGCAGGCCTGCAGCACACGGGCGTCGGCGCGGCCGCCGGGCAGGGACATCGTTGTGACTGCGACGCCGAGTTTGTCCTCGAGCAGGCGCCGGGGCGTGACCAGCTCGGCCTGCAGCTCAGCGTCGCTGCAGTGCGTCAGCAGCTTGTGGCTCCATCCATGGGCGCCGATCGTTTGGCCTGCTTGCACCAGGTCGCGCAGGTCGGGCCAGTTCAGGTAATTTCGGTTTCTGCCCGTCCATCCGACCGTGACGAAGAACCGCCCCCGCAACCCATGCTCCTGCAGAATCGGCAGGGCGTAGCTGTGGTCGGAGCAATGCCCATCGTCAAAGGTGATCTCCGGCCTATAGGCTGCAGTACCTGGTGTCGCAAGCAGCTTGCGGAAGAGCTGGCAGTGGCTTCGAAACTCGTCGCACAGGGTCACATAGGAGTACCCGCTCGGCTCCGGCCGAAGCTCGTGGTACAGCACGTGAACGTTTCGAACCACAGCGGGCTCCGTTTCAGTGATCAAGCGAGTTGAACCCCTTTGGCCTCTAGGGCTGTTTGCAGTTGCGCCACGCTGGTCAGATCGGGGATCTGCCCGGGATCAAACTGCACCCCGTACTCCCCTTCAATGGCCAGCATCAACTGGAGGTGCCGAAACGAGTCCCAGCTGTCGACCGACTCGGTATTCAAATCGGGCGTCACCGATTCGGGAGCGATCTCCAGCGTGTCAGCCACAAGGTCACGAAGCGATGCGGGTACTGTTGGCGAATTCATGGTCTTCCTGTCCTTCCAAGGTGAGCCATCCCGGAGTCTCCGGGGCGTTGGTCGTCAAGTCGAGCTCGTACAACAGGCTCGCAGGGTCGGTCGCTTCGGACACGTGGGAGCGAAATCCCTGGTCCGGGTAGAAGTTTGCACAAAGTGAGTTCTTGGACGTCGGCCGGTACTCCCCTAATAAGTGGCGCGCGCCGCGGCTCCATGCACGTGCAGCGATCTCTGCCAACGTCGCGCTCTCAATGCCCCGACCGATGACGCGGCACGAGAGCAACAACGAATCGATCGTGCACAGCTCCCCCTCCACACGGCAGAGCGCCAGTCCCACAACACCTGCATCGCCGAAGCGGTCGCGTACGCGGACGGCAATGGCGATGCCACCCTGTGCAAAGTGCTCAACCTCGCCGGTACCGTGCCGCCGCGTTGTCAGGTTGAATTGATTGGTCTTGCCCAGCAGCTGCACGGCACGGCTCAACGGTGCTTCCGCGACCGGTACAAACGTGCACACAATTCCCAGGGAGCCGAGGAACTCCTCACGGCTTCCCGTGCTGCCGGCCAGCTCGGCACGAGCGGCCTGAGCGCGGTACTCTTCGGTCCGGCGGCGATCGTCTTCAGTCACCGAAACGCTGTCGAAGAACGGCTGAGCCGCGAGCAACTCAACCAGACGCCAGGGCTCTTCCGCGGGTGCCTGGATCACGGCGACCTCCGGCAGCTGCTGCCGTACCGCCTCGCACTCTACTGGGTGGTCGTCCACGAAGACAAAGGAATCGAGCCCCAATGAAAGCTCAGCGGCCAGCTCTCGCAGCGCAACGACCTTGTCGCCCCAGCTGATCTTGGTCGCAACGAAGTCATTCAAGCCCAACGCCAGGTCAGCGGAGCGTTGCGCAAAGGCTTCCTGCACATCGGGAAGGTTGTTCTTCGAAACCGCAGCCAGAAGAATGCCGCGCGCGGAAAGCTGCTTCAGGTAACGCTGATATTCCAGATAGCAATTGCCTGGGAATACGCTGCCGGTCGCAATGCCGCCCGGTCCCTCCTCCCCAAGTACCCCGCCCCACAGCGTGTTATCCAGATCCGTACAAAGCACCTTGCGCGACGCCCGGCACAGCGTCGCCGCCGAACGCACCAGACCCGACGCGTAGGCGGGAAAGGCCGAAGACGCCACGGGTAAGCGAGTCGCAAGGAACAGCCGAGCGTCCCGCCAACCCGCGCGACCGAAGCGCGCAGCCACGCGATCCACATCGAAGAACACGCAATCGGCGATCGACCGGCATACCTCGGCCACGCCATTGTTCAGGCGCTCCACCGCACGCGGCAGACTCCACTGAAGATTGGCATCGGCCACGTCGCCCGCCGAGCTCAGGTCCGGCACCACGAAGCCCTGGACTACCAGCCTCGCCTTGGAGTGCCTCCGCAATGCTTCCAGTAGCTGCCGCAATCGCACGCAAGCCGCTTCGATCTCAGCCGGCACCGTGGCGCCCACGCCTGCGGCGCACATCTCTGGCAGGCCGCTCGCAAGATCCTCAACTTCCAGGACGATCACAACCAGTTCGGGCTTGAAGACAGCAAGGGCACCGGCGTCGTTCATCAGGTCATCGACGAACGATCCGAAGCCGCCTACCTCAACCTCAAGCAGCAGCCCGGCAAGGGCAGCTTCAACCTTCAAAGGTGCCAGCATCGGCTCGACGGTAACGGAACGGACGATGTAGGTCCGCAGCCGGCGCGCGCCTGTCTCCCGGACCAGCGAGTCTTCGACTCCTTTGATCGCAGAAAGACAAAAGCTCGCGTCGGAGCCAGGTTTTGCCGTACCCGAGAGCAGCTCCCGCACCCCGGAGAGCACCTCGCGCGGTCGCTGCGCCGTCGCAGAATCACGGATGCGAGCGCGCAACTCGGTTCTTGCCGTTTCAGCCAACATCGGCCGTCTCCTTCACGCTCGCCCGGGCAGCGGGCGCCACCGAAGGCTTAGCACGCATTACGATTCGGCCCGGCACCCCCATCACGGTTGCGCCGGCTGGCACGTTGGTCATGACCAGCGTGTTGGCCGCAATCTTCGCTCCGTTGCCAACCTTGATCTTGCCCATCAACACAGCGCCCGTGCCGACGTACACATCGTCCCCCAGCACCGGAATCCCGGCTCGGCCCATGGCCGAGGCCCCAATCGTCACCCGGTGCGCCACATCGCAGTTCCGGCCCAGCACCGCGGCCGGATTGATGTGCACGCCACCGATATGCCCGATATAGAAGCCGCCACCGATATCAGCTTGCGGGTCGATGTCCATCTCCATAAACACCATGCAAAAACGAGTCATCAGGAACGACACAATCTTCAACGGCATCCGTACGATCGCCGTCGGCCGGTCCACCTGCAACCAGTGCCCAAAGCGATAGGTCGCGATCGACCAGACGGCAGGGTCCAGCCACAACTGCTTTCCGCTATAGCCCTTTGACCGATACCGGGCCAGGTCCTCTGAGAATCTGCTCATCCCTGCTCCTAGCTTACCCGTCCCCGCCCCGCGGTCACCAGTTGCGTGGCTATCATACAAACGACCGCCGCAACTCCTCCATGACCCGTTACTGGCATGGAGCTGCACTGTCGGCTGTATGCCCATCGCCGGCCGTCTGGGTGACAATAGCGGAGTCGATCCACCCTCATGAAGCTTGACGTCATCGTTCCGACCTATAACCGCAGCGGCCTCCTCCGAGCCGCGCTGCGCAGCCTGCTGCGTGCCTCCATTCCGCCAGGCCTTGAAGTCACCATTTACGCCGTTGACAACAACAGCGTGGACGACACGGCCGCCGTCGTGCGCGACTTGCAGGTCGGCGCAGCCCTGCCTCTGCAGTACCTGCGCGAGACCAAGCAGGGGCTCTCCCATTCCCGCAATGCCGGGATCGGTGCTGGCAGCGGCGACCTGATTGGCTTTATTGATGACGATGAAGAGATCGACGAGCATTGGTTCGAGGTGGTCGCCCGCGAGTTTGCCGATCCTGCAACAGACTTCATCGGCGGTCCCTATCTTCCCAACTGGGCCGCACCGGCGCCGGCATGGTTGCCCCCGGGCTACCATGCGGCCATCGGTGCCATCCCGCCCAAGCCACGCGCGGCGTTTGGCAAGGACTTTGGCGGCAACCTGATGGGCGGCAACGCCGTGATCCGCCGGACTGTCTTCGAACGCGTAGGGATGTATTCGACCCGGCTTGGCCGCAGCGGCAAAGGCCTGCTTTCCGAAGAGGACGCCGAGTTTTACCGGCGCACCGAAGCTGCCGGCATCCACGGCATGTATGTTCCTGACCTACTGATTCATCACTACATCCCCGCCGAACGGCTCACCCGCAGCTATCACCGTCGCTGGTGCTACTGGCGAGCTGTTTCGCAGGGCGTTCTGGACCGCGAGCAGCGCGAGCCGGTAGCGTACCTCTTCGGAATACCGCGTCATCGCATCGGCCGCGCCTTCCGATCCCTACTGGCCATGCCACAACATCTGTTGACGAAGGACGGCAAGGGCCAGGCCTTCGCCGATGAACTCGCTGCCTTCGATCTGGCGGGCTTCATCTATGGCAAGCATTTCATCCGTATCGAACAGCATTACGCCGAAAGGAATGCCTAGTCGTGCCACTTCGTACCGCCGCGAGCCGTCCCGAATGGGATCGGCGATGAGCCTTCCCCTTTGCATCACCTGTCAGCCCGGCGACCTGGACCAGGGTCTCTTCGGCAACGTTCTTGCCCATCCGTTTCAGGTGCTGCCCTACCTGTATGAACGCGGCATCTTTCCAGCCTGGGACCTGCGCAGCCAGCACTATGCCGAGCCGCCCGATTTTCTTACGGTTCCCGGCGGCATTGACCTTGCCTACGCTCCACCTCCAGGCCCGCATCGCATGTTGTCGCTCAACGAGCTGCGCCGGCGCCACGGCCGGGTGCTTGGCAACGACTGGAAGGCGCTCGCCACCATCTGGAACGCTTACTTCCGCGTGCCACAACGCGTTCTTAGCCGCCTGGATGGAATCTTGCCGCGGGGCCGCGTGCTCGGGGTGCACTACCGTGGGACAGACAAGCTCACCACGGGCTGGGACAGCAACCCCATCACGCAAAGCGAGTACCTCTTCCTCGTTGAGGAGTACGTGTCGCAGAGCGAAAGCTTCGACGCGATCTTCGTCGGCACTGACGACTACACGTTCGTCGAGGCTCTACGTTCCCGCTTCGCCGCTCCCGTCATCGAGCTTGGCGCCGTGGAGTTTCACATGGCTGCGACCCACTCCATGTCGCGGGTGGACAAGACCGATCGCGCGATGCTCGACTGCCTGCTGTTCTCCCGCTGTCACACGGTCCTGCAGACTTCGTCGGCTCTCCCCAGCTTTGCGAAGATCTTCAATCCGGAGCTGGAAAGCTACCGCTGCGCCGCCAGCAAACTCTTCACCGACATGGCCTATTTTCCCGTGGCCCACATCCCGGTTCTGCCCGTCACTTCGGCGAAGGCAAAGGAGATTCTGAGCCGCACCATGCAGGACGACTGGACGGAGCAGCCAGAGATGGCGCGCTTCCGCTCAAGATTCGTTTCGGCACCGCGCTGGCCGCGCAACGACGCGTTCTTTCATCTTGCTGAAAAGGCCGGAGCCGGCGATCTGGCTGCGCGCCTTGTTACTGGGTACCGCTGAGGCTCGCAACACGGAAACGCATGCCAAAGATCTCGGTCATCATTCCCTCCTACAACTGTGCGGCCTACCTCGCGACTGCGGTGGAGAGTGTCCTGGCGCAGACGTACACCGATCACGAGATCATCGTCGTCGATGACGGCTCGACTGACACAACCGCGGCAGCTATCGCGCCCTATCTCGACCGGGTACAGTTCATCCGGCAAGCAAACAAAGGGCTTCCCGGTGCGCGCAACACTGGCATCCGCGCCTCGACCGGCGAACTGATCGCACTGCTCGATGCAGACGATAGCTGGCTGCCGCAAAAGTTGGCTTTACAGCTGCCGGCCTTCGATGATCCTTCCGTTGGCATCGTCTATAGCGACTTCTCGGTTCAGTACTCCGACGGTCGCTTCCTTGACTCATACCTTGCGAACAGGCCGCTTGCCAGCGAAGGCTTTATCGTTGATTCTTACATCCGCTCCCGTTATCTATTTCCTTCGACCATGGTTCTGCGGCGTGAGGCGATGGAGGGGTGTGGGCTGTTTGACGAGGAGATGGTCGCCGCGGAAGACATCGAGCTCTTCGCCCGTATCTGCCTACGCTGGAAGGTCGTCCGCATCCCGCAGGCTCTTATGATCCGCACCGAAGGGGTACACAACATCACGGCCAACACTGAGAAGCTCAGCCGGTACACGATCCTAGCCTTCCACAAGATTCTTCAGCGTGAGCCTGCGATGCCGGCACCAACCAAGGCCACACTGCACAAGGAGCTGGCCCTGCAGTACTGGTATCGCGGGTATGCGGACTTTCAAGCCGGTCGCTCGAGTGCCCGTCAGAACCTGATCCGTGCCGCTCGTTACGACAAGAGCAAGTTACGTGTCTATCTGCCTCTGCTGCTTGCAACACTGCTGCCGCGTGTCGTAGTCGACCGTATCCGCAAGACAGATCGATCAGACCGGACGGCCTAGCCACTGGCTAGCTCGGTTGCAGAACTGGACGTCGTCTGGAAGCCATCCACGTCGTGACTGCGCTGCGGGACTCCTGACGAAAGACAACAGCTACGCAGAGCAGGTACACCGGAAGCGTCACAGCGATCTGCGCGAAGAAGGTCACGAGGTGCGCCGGATGCCAGTAGTGATCCGAGATCGCGCAAACGGCCGCAAAGGGCACCACGCATACCGTAATCTTGCCCCAGCCTTCCCAGAGATATTCCCTGGGCGACACATGCAGAATCTTATGGATGTATCGCGGCCAGAACGCCAGATGCGTGAAGACCATCGAAATGGAAGTACCCCACGCTACCCCGTACAAGCCGATCGTCTTCACCAGAATGATGCTGAGTCCGAAGTTGAGCAGCGCTTCGTACACGGCCCAACGGGCTACCGGCTTGTGCTTCTCGATCGCCATCATGATCGATCCTGCGGTTCCGTCAGCGATCGCAAGATACATGCTGACCATCAGGATCTGCACTACCCGCTCGGAGACGTGCTCGTACTGCGGTCCCATCCACAGGCGTATGAACGTGCCACCGCGGAAGAAGAGTGCCGCGCTGATCGGTAGCGACAACCCAAGTGTGGCCTGCGTTCCCCGGATCAGCATTTTGCGCAGATCGTCAAAACGGCCCGCGGCCTCCAGACCGCTCGCCATGGGCGTAAAGGTGGAAGACAGAGCCCCCGAAACCTGGCATGCGTAGCCAACCAGACTGCCACCGATCGCGTAGAAGGTCACAACCCCTACGGAAAGAAAAGCACCGACGACCAGGTTGTCCGTGTTGGTGATGATCTGTACCGCCAACATGAACACAAAGGTGGTCATGCTGTAGGCCCAGATCTTGCGCAGCACGGCCGTGTTTGGCCGGCCCGGGCGTACCCTGCTGTGCGGAAACACGATCAGGGCACAGATTGTCGTCGCCACGGCGACCAGTGCAAGGGTGGTCAGTTCCCACCAGGCCAGCGAGATCAGACCGCGTCCACGGTGCAGGATCAGCAGGACACCCGTGGCACGCGTCAGCGTTTGCCCCATGGTGATAAAGCTCAGCAGGTCAAAGCGATGGATGGCGGCAAGCACCGCACCGAACACGCCGGCGACCAGCGTAATGGCGACACCCAGTGCACAAAGCAGCGTCGTAACCTGCGCCGCATGCTGCAGGTCCGGAGGAATCTTGAACAGGTGCGGGACCGCGGCCGCCAAAGCCACGCTTACCAGGGCGACGCCACCGGCAATCACCAGCCGAAACCAGAGCGCGGCATGGATCGCCTGCGTGGCTTCGCCCATCTCGCCTTTGGCCTGAGCCTTGGATACGAAGCGGATGACCGCACTGCGCAGGCCCATATCC
>CAXTFS010000070.1:0-12423 GCA_964243395.1 uncultured Acidobacteriaceae bacterium
CGTGTTGCGCCTGCGTTGCGCTGGCCGAACCGGTCGTTCTCGTAAAGAAACACACTGAACGTGTCCAGGTGCAGCGCACGCCGCACGCGTTCTGGAACCAGCGTCAGGTTCTCCTGCAGCGTCCGAACCCGCTGCACATCGTAGAGGATCTCCGAACGAAGATCGGAGGCCACCGTGGGGCGGCGCAGATACCTGAGCAGGCGGCGTGTGAACGAGAGTGTCATGCGAGATAGAAGCGACGGCGCTGTACGCGACCGGGACCGACCGACCGATCGTGCAACGCACGGGCTGGCCCCCATCGAAGGGTCAGGCCTGTCATTATGACACCCGTGCCGCATAGGGCTGGCTCCGCACTCAGCTGCGCTGCAGGGCTCGCAAAGTCTAAGACTCGGGCATCACAGAAATTGCACATTCAACATCGCTAAGTTTAGCTGCGCCCGCGCGGGTGCTGTAGAGTACAGAAACACCCTTCACCAGCAATCGCAGCGATGCCCCCGCATCGCAGAAGATCCCCTTGTTGCGCAGCTTTGTTCTGCTCCGCGGGCCAGCTCTTCCTACCTCAACGTAAGCAGGAGGTCGCATGACCATTGGTCGTATCCGCAGTCTCAGTCTGGTAGCTTCGGTTGCCCTTTGTAGTTCGCTGGCTGCGCAAAACGCAGTATCTACCGGAGCTTTGACAGGCATTGTGCGTGACCCGGCCGGACAGGTCATCGCGCACGCCACCGTCACCGTCGCCTCGGCGAGCACGGGAGAGCGGCTTACTTCAACGACGAACAACGCAGGCATCTATGCCTTTCCGGCGCTCGGCGTCGGCATCTACGATGTCACCATCACGTCGCCCGGCTTCAAGACGTCCGTAATCAAGGGGCTTGTTGTTGGTGTTGGCCACGAAACAGATGGACCGGCGACCCTGGCTATCGGCGAGGTAAGTGAGACGGTGAGCGTCGATGGCGGTACAGCCTCCACGCTGAACCCCACCGACACGACGGTAGGCACACTGGTGCAGCAAAGCGTCGTCGAAGGGCTGCCCTTGAGCGGGCGGCGCTATACCGATCTTGTGCTGCTGACACCCAACGTGACCGCCGATGGACAGTTTGGCCACATCAGCTTTGCGGGGCAGTCGGGCGGCGATCTCTCCGGCTACAACAACACCGCGGGGGGCGCCTCCAATGCGAACGGAGCAACCTCCTTCACGGTAGATGGCGCTGATTCGACCAGCTACTACTACGGCGATAACCGGGGCTTTACGCGTATCCCCTATGTGTTCGGGCTGCAATCGGTGCAGGAGTTTCAGGTACAACCGAGCGTCTACAACTCAGCCTACGGTGGCGCGGGTGCGGGCTTCATCAACACCGTAACCAAGTCGGGAACCAACCGCTTCCATGGCGACGCGTTCTATTACAACCGCAACTCCGGAACAGGCGCGAACGATGCCGTTGACAAAGCGGCAGGCAATCCCAAGCCGGTGAACGTGCTGCAGCAGTTCGGTGCAGATATCGGTGGTCCGATCCGGAACGACAAGATGTTCTTCTACTTCGACTACGAGCAGCAACGGCACAAGGACCCGTTGTATGCGGTGAACCCCGCACAAGCCGCGACGGATGAGACGACCTTCGGCGTGCCGGCCGGAACAGCGTTGCCTTCGCCGAACAGCCACTATCCCGCAGCCGCAACGATCTCTCAGGCTCAGGCCACGGCGGACCCAACCAACCCAATCTATCTGCAGGGCGTGGCCAACGCGTTGAACGTGATCCACTCCAATCTTGGGTCGCGCGCCCGGCGGCGTGATGATTTTGAGTTTCTACCCAAGATTGAATGGCAGGTTGGCAGTAATGACCACATCACTGCGCTGTATAACTACAACCATTTTCAGTCGCCCGGTGGCATCATCACCTTCAGTCCGGAGTCTTTCGGCGGGGATGAGTTACTGGGAAACAACGGGGTGCGCGACCATGTGGCGCTGGTGCACTGGACGCACACGCTGAGCCCGCGTCTGGTCAACGATGCGTATGTCAGCTATGTGCGCGACGAGCAACTCTACAGCCCTTCCGGTCTTGCCGGTACGCCCACTTCCCCGGAGATGATCCTTACTTCACCATCAGTGCTGCTGCTCGGCAACGCCACCTTCACCTATAACAACCTGCGGGAGTACCAGTGGCAGTTCGCCGATCACGTGAACTGGCAGTTAGGGAAAAACCAGGTGGAGTTCGGGTATGACCTGAACCACGATGCCATCGCCAACAACAATCCCGGCGCCTTTTACGGGCAATATATTTTCCTAAGTCCGCAAGCTTTTGCGCTGGGCAAGTGGAACATCTTTGAGCAGACTGCCGGGGATCCGAAGTTCAACTTCAGTGATCCGTTCATGGGGTTCTATGTCAACGACACGGTACGCGTTGCGCAGAAGCTTACCGTCTCCGCGGGTGTGCGTGAGGACTTCCAGCTCTACCCCAATCCGAGCGGAAACCCGGCACTGCCGTTCACGCAGGTATTTCACAACCAGTATCAGCGCGTCTCCCCACGCCTTGGCTTCTCCTATGGCGCTGCGCCAACAACGGTGATCCGCGGTGGCATCGGGTTGTATTACGAGATCTTCGTTGGTGGCAATTACCAGAACTCAACGCAGGCCAATGGCGTGTCGCAGTCGCAGGTAACTCTGCTCGACTTCAGCACGGCGACCGTTGCGGCAAACCAGACGCCTTCCTTTCCAAATGCTTTGCCGGGCAGCTATGCAGGCTTTGGCGGCGCTACCAACATTGTGGCGATTGCCAGCAATTACAAGACACCTTCAGTGATCAACTCGAGCCTGCAGATCGATCAGGAGGTGGCAGCGCATACGATCTTGACCATTGGAACGCTGTGGTCGCACGGCATGCACCTCACGTCCTCCACGGCGTACGACCTCAACCTGAAGCCGCCTACCGGGTCGACCACCTATCTTCTTCCGAACGGCACGCAGGCCGTTGAGCCGAACCTGGACAGCTCGCTTTTGCAGGAGGGCCTGATCTCGCCCAACTTCGGCCAGATCAATGCCCTGATCAGCCCAGGCATCAACAACTACAACTCACTGTTCCTTCAGTTGAACCGGCAGATAGCCCACGGTGCCAACTTCATCGTTTCCTATACCTGGGCCAAGAGCGAGCAGAACGGCGTTGATTTCTACAATCAATTCACCCTCAGCAACACGCATAGTCTTTCATTGCTGGACCAACGGCACAGGCTCTCGGTGGCGGGTGTGTATGAGCCCAAGGCAAGCTTCGAGAACGGCTTTGCGCAGGCGCTCGCCGAACGCTGGAAGGTCAGTATTCTTGGGCAGGCGAACGCAGGCCGGCCCTTCACGGGAGTCATCGGGACGTCAGCAAACGGCAGCTCGCTGAACGATTCCGCCGCGTTGCAAGCGACGGCGAACACCGCGGCCGGGCTGGTGGGTGGCAACTCGCCCGGCTTCGGCCTGGCTCCCGGCGACGGTTTGAACACCTTTGTCGGCCCATGGATCACGGAGATCGATCTTGGCGTGGAGCGCACCTTTCAATTGACAGAGAAGCAGTCTGTCTCGCTGAAAGGCCAGCTCTTCAACGTGCTGAACTCCGCCAACTACTACGTTGAGGCCGGCAGCGGCATCAACCAGGTGCAATATAACGCCAGCGGAACCACCTGCGGCGATGGCGTGACCCTGAACCAGGTTTGCACGCTCACGCCGAACAACGGCACTGGTGGTTTCGGAACCCGTACCTCCATCTCGCAGCCAAACCCTGCGCGTATCGCACAGGTGTCGTTCAGCTATAACTTCTGAGACTAGTCCTTGAGCGTGGACTTGCTATCGGGGTGAGTACAAGCCGTTCCTCCCCGACGATGGAACGATCGCCCCCACCGGCGCGGTAAGTGCCTTTGCCTATACGCCGGAGCCTCCGCTTGCGGCGATCAAGCACTGGTACCGCGATCTTGGCGCGCAGCTTTGGGGTATTTACGGCTTATGTGACTCCTTCAATCAACAGGAGGATTGGTACGCAGGCATCACAATGGGGCTGAACCAGCCGCCGCCGATCGTGCTGATCGAGAGCGGGCGCACGAGCCTTATGTGGAAGAACTTCATGGCCCATCCCGGAGACGCGTCCCATGCGGCGAGCGGCTGGTTTTCTTCCGGACACCGACAGAGAGCAAGCGCTCAGGATCTGAGAAGATCCTGCACGTGCCCGAGTACCACCGGCCATGCGAGCGATGCTGGATCGACAACATCGAAGTGGTCCGCACCCGACAACATAGTGACCGTCGCGGTGGACCCTACGCGATGTGACAACGAGGCCCAGCGAGAGGGCAGGTCCGGTGGAATCTGATCATCCTGCATTCCCTGGATCAGCACCTGCGGGGCTTGAAACGGCAGCAGATCGCCCGGATTGCCCGCGCGATAACGCTCAGGGAAAGCCGCAGGGCTGCTGCCCATTAGGCGAAAGACCTCTCCCCTGTCATGCGCAAAGGTGCCGTGCCCGGCAAGCTCAATGGTAAGGCGGAGATCAACGGCCCCCGCGAGGGCTACTGTACCTCTTAGTGGGATCTGCGGCGCCGCATGTTGCGCTTCGCTGCCGCGCTCGATGTGATGCCTGCCCGCGGTCCAGAAGGCAAGATGGCCACCAGCAGAGTGACCCATGGTGAGAACACGGGTGAGATCCAGAGGGTATGTCTTCGCCAGGACAGAAAGATAATCGAAGCCCGCGGCCGCGTCCTGAAAGGTTCCGGGCCAGCCACCGCCGATGTCGCCAACGCGTCGATATTCAACGGACCAGCAGGCGAAGCCCTCGTGGCGGAATGCATTGCATAGCTCACCGGCATAGCCGAGGTCATACTCGGCCTTCCACCATCCGCCGTGAAAGAAGACGATCACCGGCGCGGGCCGTCCGTTGTGTTTGTGCCCCGGCAGCCAGAGATCGCCGAACTGGGACGGATCAGCCCCATACGGAATGCGGTGGTCAGCCGGGAGCACGGGACGCGAAAGAATTTCCATCGTCCTCCATTATCGACACGCCGTGGCATTGCCGGCCAGGGCGCGCACCCCTGGGTAGAACCGTGGAGCGCATGTAGAGTGTCTGCATGAGCACGCATCCCCGCTCGCGCTTTGAGACGATCACGGTGCGCGAGGAGGGTCTGCAGCGCAGGCTTTCTTCGCGGCAGCTCTCCATGATTGCGATTGGCGGCGCCATTGGCACAGGGCTGTTCCTTGGTTCGAGCTTCGCGATCGGCTTTGCCGGGCCTTCTGTACTGCTCAGCTACCTCATCGGCGCGCTGATCACGCTTCTGCTGATGGGGTGCATGGCGGAGATGACGGTGGCGCACCCGACCTCCGGCTCATTCGGCGCGTGGGCTGAGTTCTACCTGTCACCGCTGGCCGGCTTCCTCGTGCGCTTTGCGTATTGGGCCGGTGTTGTCTTCGCGCTGGGCACGGAGATCACCGCTGTGGCCGTGTACATGCGTTTCTGGTTCCCGACTGTTCCTGGCTATCTCTGGATTGTTGGCTTCACGCTGCTACTGGTAGTTGCAAATGCTGTGCACGTAAAGCTGTTTGGCGCGATTGAGTATGGGTTTTCGCTCGTCAAGGTCACAGCAATCATCGTGTTTCTGCTGTTAGGCGGATGGGTGGTGTTTGCCGCCTCGCGCGGAGCGATCCACGACCCCGCGATGCCCATCGGACTCATCAACTACACCGCCCACGGCGGCTTCTTCCCCAAAGGCCTGCGCGGCATGTGGACCGCCGTTCTGGTGTCGCTGTTCAGCTATTTTTCAATCGAGATGATCGCTGTTGCCGCTGGCGAAGCAAAGGATCCGCAGCGAGCCATCACCCATGCCTTCCACGCCACGATGCTGCGCCTGGTGCTGTTCTACCTGCTCACGCTGGCGCTCGTGCTCGCGATTGTGCCGTGGCCTGCCTTGATCGCGGGCGCGACGCAATCTCCGTTCGTCACAGTGATGCAGCGCTCCGGCATCGCCCATGCGAGCGGCGTGATGAACTTCATCATCCTTGTCGCTGCCCTGTCGGCGATGAACAGTCAGCTCTACATCACCTCACGCATGCTGTTCTCCCTCTCGCGCGGGGGCTATGCGCCGCGCGCGCTGGGCAGGCTGACACGCGGTGGCGTTCCGGTCGCTGCCCTGTTGGCATCGACACTGGGCATTGCGCTGGCGACCGTGCTGAATGTGCTGTACCACGACCGCGCCTTCCTCATCATGCTGGCGATCTCCATGTTCGGCCCCATGTTCACGTGGTTGATGATCTTTGCCACGCACCTGCGCTTCCGGCGCAGATACACGGGGCCGCCGTTGCCGTTTCGCATGTGGGGCTATCCCTACACAAGTCTGCTGGGAGCGCTGCTGATGGCCGCCGCTCTCTGCACCACGTTGTTCACGGCCGCGTTTCGATCTACGCTGATCTATGGCGTTCCGTTTCTGATCATCATGACGCTGGTGTACAACATGCGGCATTCGCAGAAGGCGGGCCCGGTCAATGCCGTCGAAGAAGAGGTGTATCGCTCATGAGCACGCTCGCGCAACAACCCCGGGCTTCCGAGTCCACACAAGATCCGCTGCTTAGGTGGCGCGGTGAGTTTCCTATCCTGGAGCACACCACCTACATGATCAGCCACTCGCTGGGGCCGATGCCGCGACGCGCTGCTGGTGCCCTGGCCGAGTTTACAGATACATGGGCGAGCCGCGGCATCCGTGCCTGGGAAGAGGGCTGGTGGGAGATGCCCGTCACCTGCGGCAACCTGATTGGACCGATCATTGGCGCGCCGAGAGGCCGCATCGTGATGCACCAGAACGTGTCGATCTGCCAGTCGATCGTGACCTCCTGCTTTGATTGGAGTGGACCACGCAACAAGCTGGTCACCGACGGGCTGAACTTCCCCTCAAACGACTACATCTACCACGGCCTCCAGCGGCAGGGAGCGCAGATTGTCACCGTCGCTTCCGATGATGGACTAACTGTTCCTTTGCAGCACATCCTCGAAGCGATTGATGAGACGACCCAGCTTGTCAGCATCTCGCATGTGGCTTTTCGCAGTTCAGCGTTGCAGGACCTCGCAGCGATCACAAAGCGTGCGCATGAGGTTGGCGCCTACATCGTCGCGGACCTCTATCAGTCTGCAGGCATTGTGCCACTGGATGTCAGTGTGCTTGGCCTGGACTTTGCGACGGGTGGCTCGGTGAAGTGGTTGCTGGGCGGACCCGGTGCTGGCTACCTTTACGTGCGTGAGGATCTGGATCGAACGTTGCAACCCGCCAACACCGGATGGGCCGCGCATGCGCATCCGTTCGAGTTTGCCAAGGGACCCATCGACTATGCACCGGATATCCATCGCTTTCTAAATGGAACGCCGAACGTGCCGGCCATGTACTCGGCGCGCTCGGGCTATGAGATCGTCAATGAGATTGGTGTCGAGGCGATTCGTGCGAAGTCCGTGCGACAAACACAACGACTGATTGCGCTGGCCGACGAGGCAGAGCTTACGGTGCGGAGTCCACGCGATCCGATGGCTCGCGGCGGCACGGTCATCATCGACGTTCCACATGGTCGTGAAGTCGTCGCGGAGCTTGGCCGTCAGCAGATCCTGATAGATTTCCGCCCGGGCGCAGGAGTCCGCATCGCACCGCACTTCTACACCACGGATAGAGAGATTGAGCACACGATCGCGACGCTTGCATCCATCGTGGAGGCGCAGCAAAGCCGCTTGTAATCAGGGCGTAGGTGTTGCAGGGGATAGGTAGCGCGAGAACCACGCCAGCTCGCGCGTCAGGCTGTCGATCTGATGTTCCTGTTCCGTGAAGATGTGCGGTTCACGCGGATAGACCACCATCTCCGTGTCGCGACCCAGAAAGCGTAGCGCATGGTAGAACTCCGCCCCTTGTGAGGTCGGAACGCGCACATCGGCTCCGCCATGCAGGACAAGCACCGGTGTATGACACGCAGCGACGAAGCGTACGGGTGAATGGCGATCGTACTCCGCTTCATTGCCGGCCAGTGGTCCCAGGTAGCTGTTGAGATAGCTGGGCGCGATATCGGTTGTGATCGAACTGCTGAAAAAGTCGACCAGGGCTGCACCGGCCATGGCTGCCTTGAAGCGATTTGTATGCGTCACGGCCCACGCGGTCATAAAGCCACCGTAGCTCCAACCGGCGATGGCCATGCGATCCGGATCGGCAAACCCCTGCGCAATCAGCCAGTCCGTGCCGGCCATAACATCAGCGAAATCGCCGCCGCCGAGATCGCGGTAATTCCCCTCAGTGAACGCGATATCCTGACCGGCGGAGCCCCGGTAGTTGGGCTGCAAGACAACATAGCCCTGCGAGGCCAGCAGCGCGGCGTAGTTATACCAGGTCGCGTTGAAGCCAACGGTAAACGCTTCTTCCGGGCCACCGTGCAAATGGATCACAGCCTTGTACCGCGTGCCCGGCGCGTAGCCCGGCGGAAGCGAGAGAACACCGTAGATGGTGCGGCCATCGTTCGGGTTCTTCCACGTAACCTCCCGCTCCGTACCGAGACTCCATCCACTCACCTGTGGGTTGGTCGAAGTCAGGACCTGAGTGAGTCTATTGCGCCGCAGCGACACCTCTGCAGGCTGCGCTGGAGTATCGCTCAAGAACACCTGCGTCTTGCCATCGCGCGTGGTGTCGAACTCCAGCGCGGTGAGGGGCAAACCTGTAAGAGGCGTGACAGCCAGCGTTTTCGCATCGACGATAGACGCTTCCGTATGCGCGCCGACATATGCGTTGATCAGCAGTTGATCATGCGGCAGCCATTGGGCCTCCGCGATGGTGCCCGTTACCTTGTCTTCGAGACGCACATCCTGCGCCGTGGCCAGGGTGCGCACCAGGTGCATATCGGTGATGCGTTTGGCCGTAAATCGTGAGTACACCAGGCGCAATCCATCCTGCGAGTACAAGGGCTCCTGGTATCCCGAGGTCTCCTCGACAACCTGCCGCACCGCACCGGTGCGTGTGTCGAAGATTTCCACCTTCGACACGCGCCAGTAATCATCAAGGCGCGGCGTTGGTGAGACGCGAGCGACAATCGTGGTGCCATCCGGCGACCAGTCCACCGTGTCGATGTTGGCATCTTCTCGTGTGAGCAGACGTGCCTGTCGCGTATCGACGTCGTAGATCCAAAGGCGGTCGAAGTGGTATTCGTGATCGCTCAGCTCGCGATCGTCCTTCTTCCTGGCGCGCTCACGTTCAGGCGGCGTTAAGCCATCGGTGCGGATGAAAGCGATGTGTTTGCCGTCGTATGACCACTTGAAGGAGCGAATGTTGCTGCCGAGATTGGTAAGAGGCTCGGCCTCTCCGCCATCGAGCGCAATCCACCAGAGCTGCATGCCGTCCGGGGGCGCGGCCGCATCGTCAGGCGCGAGAGGCGGTGCCGGTTGCGGGTCCTTCCTTTCAGGTAAGGGTGGCTGCTTGAGCTTCTCCTGATCAGGCTTTGGCTCGGTCGGAGCCGCTGCGGCCTTGGTCAGCAGTTCTGGCGCGAGGTCCGGCCGGTTTGTCCCCGGCGCCACACTGAAGCGAAAGGGCGAGCCGGGTGTCGCTAACGGGTTGGCACGATTCGACAGAAAAAGAAGATGGTGTCCGTCGGGCGACCACGCCGGGGAGGTGTCGACCCCACTGCTGTAAAGAAACGGCCGCGCCTTTCCGGGATGGTCTGTAACCGTGATCCAGATATGTTCATTGCGCGGTTTGCCTGCAACCGTAGGCGTCTCGACCGTGTAGGCAACAAGGCTCCCATCCGGCGAAACACGCGGGTGGCCGACCGTCTTCAGGTTTGCAATGTCCACGGGTTGCACAACATGCGTCTGCGCGAGGCAGCCATGCGGAACAAGACTCGCGAACGCGATGGCAGATGCAGCAATGCAACCAAGAGGCGTTCCACCCCTTGCCGACAGACCTGAAAACATGCTCACTCCTACAACGGTTGTAACCCTGCAAACGTCCCGCGGTGACGAAGACTTTCTCCGTCACCGCGCAGCCGGTTAGAACTGCAGCTTCAGCGCAAACTGCAGCGATCGTGGGGAACCAATCTGGTACAGACTGCTGAAGCCGCCATCCGCTCCACCACCGCCAAGGCTGTCGGCGAGCGTGTGCGACGAGATGCCGAAGTACTGGTTTCGGGTAAGGCCGTCGCTGGTCAACAGTTGACGTCCATCATTGGTGCCTGGATCGCCGAAGAGCGCGTGGTTGAAGATGTTAAAGGCTTCCACACGGAACATTAAATTGAGGCTGTCGTGGATCGGGAAGGTACGCCGCAGAGCGACATCTTCCTGCCACGCACCGAAGCCTCGCACCGCGTTGCGCTGCAGATCGCCCTGTGCGTTCGGATCAGGCTGACCGTTCGCCAACAGCGGCGTTTCAAACGCCAACGAGTTGATAACGCGATGTCCCGGCGCGGTTGCGCTGTACAGGTAGACCGGCGCGCCGGTGAGGTTCGGCCGTTGATCGATGGCATCGTTGCTCCACTGCAATCCGAACGCACCGTACAAGCCGGTGGACACATTGACGGGCAGCGACGAGTTCGCGCGAAACAAGCTGTCGACGGCCCAGCCATTGCTGACGTAGTCGACCATGCCACCCTTGTGCGCACTGCCTGGTAGCTCATACGTGATCGCGTTGGAAAAGCTGTGGCGCACATCCAGATCGGAGTTGCCATAGTCCTGATTCGGATCGTAGACCGTGTGGTACGGGTTCGGCAGCGCCAGGCTTGATCCATTGTCGAGCGCATGCGACCACGTGTAGCTGAACAAGGCCTGCAGGTGATGCGACAGATTCTGCTTGAACTGCACCTGCGCCGAGTTGTAGTTCGAGTAGTCGTGGTTGAAGTAGGCTGTGAGGTACGCGAAGTTGGCGTTGCCTCCCTCCGAGGGCTGAAGCAACTCGCTGCGCAGCAGGTCCTGCCCATGATTGCCGACAAAGCTCAGTTGAACACTGCGCGTGGCACCCATGTTCTGCTGCAACGAAATGTTGTACATGTACACCTTCGGGTCCTTCAGGTGCGGATCGAAGGCAAACACGAGGCTGTACGGCGGATCTGTGCTCAGCGGCGCTGGGGTGCCCTGCGCTTCGGTCAACGGGTACATGCCGGCGGCCGCGTAGAGGTACTTCGTCGTCGTGTAGGGTGCTCCCAATGTTCCCTGGGCACCAATTTCATCGCCCAGCCCGTAGTAGATCCCACCGCCGCCGCGAACGACCGTCTCTGCGCCGGGCGTGTTGTGTACCAGGTAGGAGAAGCCAAACCGCGGGCCGAAGTTGGTGCGGCTTTCACGCCATAGCGGTGTGCCGGCCGGTGCCAACGTCACATTCGCTGGGTCTTCCAGGTTGTTCACCGTGTACAGCGGATGACCGGCTGAATCGGTGGGCGGCGGATCAATGTCCCAACGCAGACCATAATTTACCGTGAAGCGTGAACCGATCTGCCACGCGTCTTCACCGTAGAGCGAAAGATCGTTGAAGACGGGACGCAGCTGTGTGGTCTCCGCGCTGTCGATGCTGGCGTACACCGGGACCTGCGTGGTGACCAGCGTCTTGACATCGGTGAAGTCATAGCCGTAATCGTAGGGCCGATACCCGTTCTTGGGCGTCAGCCGGCGGTAGTCGCCACCGAACTTCAGCGTGTGCCGCTTCACGTTCCAGCTCACCGTGTCCACGAAGTTGAGTTGACGCTGATGGTTGGTGGCATCGTTGCCGACGTAGTAATCGGTCGTGTTGTCGTTAAAGAAAAGAGTGAACACGGCGTTGCTGGTGTTGTACTGCGGCTGCGACTGGAAGAGGTAGCTGTCGCTTGGTGCCGCCGAGCCGCCGAAGTTGATCGCATTTACCACCGTCGCGCCTTTGGCGTGACTGATGTTGAAGCGGAAGTCATTCACAAGGGAGGTAGTGAAGATGTACGTTGCGCCCGCCGTGATCGTGTCGACATTCGAGACCGTGTGGCTCAGCGTGGAGCGAGCGTAGAAGTCGAAGGCACCGTACTGTGCGCCGCTGGAAGGCGCGTAATCTCCGCGAACAAACAGATTCAGCCGGGCGGTCGGACTGAAGTCCAGGCGAACGCTGGTTGCATTCAGCGTGGATGGATTGGAGAACGCCGCAAAGAACTGGCCCGTGTACGCGCCATCCACATCCTGACCTGCCGAAGGGAGGGAGTACGCGTTCAACAGGGGCTTTACGGACGCGGGAGCAAGGTTGCGCGCAAAGGTAGTCGGCACGATGTCGATACGCGACTCCGGTTGCCGCAGGCGCAGCCCCTCGTAGGACCCGAAGAAGAAGAGCTTGTTCTTAAGAATCGGTCCGCCGATCACACCGCCGAAGTCGTTCTGCTTTTCCGCCTGGCGTGCAAGACCCTCATTGTTGTTGAACCAGCTGTTGGCGTCGAAGACCTCGTTGCGCAGGTATTCA
>CAXTFS010000071.1:0-8132 GCA_964243395.1 uncultured Acidobacteriaceae bacterium
GCTCAACACAACGCTCGCCAATCTGCGGCCCGGGTTGACCTTCTTGGGCGCGGAGACGGACCGCAGATTGGCGAGCGTTGTGTTGAGCAGGATGGTGCCCGCGGCCCACAGCAGAGCGAAGAGGCAGTCCGTGGCGGAGGGCCGGCCCGCTACGTAGCTCACGATAGCGACCACGACGATCACCTCAAATAGCGCAAGCAGAAAGCCCATCACGTTCTTTGCCAGGAAGACCTCGCGCAAGGGAACCGGCGCGTAGAAGTACAGCTGCGCCCCGGTGCCCTCCAGGCCAAAGGAGTTGTAACTTATCGGCGCAACACCCAGCAGCGCGTAGGCCACCGCGGCGAGGACGATCCAGTGCGATCCGCCGCGCAGCGACATCCGCCCGGCGAACAGAAAGACCATAACCGTGGGCGCAATGATGCCGTAGAGCAGACCTGTGTTGCGGCGCATGGTGAGCAGTTCCTTGCCCAACAGGGGCGCCAGGGTGGCCGGCAGCAGGCGGCCCAACGGTGACGTCTGGCTTATGGAGGATGTGGGTGTGGCGAGCGTCGCTGCGTGGAAGTTTGGCGCAGGCACGGTGGCGGGGGCGGTCCCGGCGGGGCGTGGCTTTGTGCTGACCGCGTTGGCCTGATCGCTCAGGTTTTCGCCGCGGTACTCGGTCCGCATGCGGCTGGCGTACACCGCGAGAAACGCGGTACCGAACAGAGCGACGGCCGCCGTTTCGCCGAGCCACGTGACAGGCTGGCCCTGACTGGCTGCTTCCAGTGAGGCCCCGGTCAGCTCCGGGGGCAGCCAGGCGCCGTAGGCATGGACTTTGTCCGCAACGGTCTGCATGCGCGAGAGATTTTGCGTCCGGTTCTGACGATGACGGCCGCCGTGCTGGAAGCCCGGGTTGTAGGTCACGTTGAGGTACTGTACGCCCAGAGAAGCCACGAAGATGACGGCGGTAAACACCTCGCGCGCACGCCGCGTGGAGAGCCAGCGATCCACCCAGGCGAAGACCATGCGGGTGAACAGCACGTTGGTAAGCGCGAAGACGACCATCGCGACCAGGGCATAAAGCCACAGGTGCGGCCGTGCGATCGTGATGCCCACAAAGATCGCGGCGGAGATCAGGCTGACGATGAAGTTCGACGGGCTGAGCAGGCCGAAGCACAGGCGGACGAGCACATAGTCGCGCAGCGGCATCGGAAACCGGATCAGCTCGATGGGATCAAAGGTGGTGCCGGGCTGCCCGAGGTTGATGTTGAGCAGCTGCGTGAGGCCGAAGGCAGCCCAGAGCACCCAGGCAAGGTGGCCAAGCTGATTTCCCCGCGCCATGTAGAAGGCGATGCCGCCCGCAAGGGCCGTGGGCAGCAGCGCGATGACGCCGAACAGGGGCAGGATCAGGATGCGGGCGATGAGCTCGCCGGCACCGCCCTTGCGGCGGAAGCCGTTGGCAAGGATGCGCCAACGCAGCCAGGCGATGGCGCGCAGCTGGCTGGCGCCGAGGCTGGCTTTGCCGGGGCTGCCTGGGCCAGGACTGCCCGCGTTCGGGCTGCCTGCCTTCGGACTGCCCGCATCGGGGCTGCTTGGGCTGCCGGGGGGCGCGGCGGCTAGCTCAGCCATGCGAGTTCCCCTTCCGTGTGCTGCGGAGCGCCTTCATCGCCGACCACGGAGAGGAAGATCTGCTCCAGCGTCAGTGTGCCCGCGGGCTCGGCCGGGGAGCCGTCCGCCGAGGCGAGCCGCGCGCGCACGCCGGCGCGGAGCTCCTCCAGCGATCCGTTGGCCACCAGCTGGCCGCGGTTGATGATCGCCACGTGGGTGCAAAGGCGCTCGACGATCTCCAGCACGTGTGAGGTGAGGAAGATGGTGGCACCGCGCGCAATCATGCCGTGCAACATGGTCTTGAGCGTGCCGGCCGCAATGGCATCGACGCCCTCGAAGGGCTCGTCGAGGAACAGCAGCTTGGGGCCGTGGATGACCGCCGCCGCGAGGGCAAGCTTCTTGCCCATGCCGTGCGAGAAGTCCGCGATCATCTTTTTGCGCTGGTCGGCGAGGCCCATGAACTCGAGCAGTTCAGCGCTGCGCTGGCGTGTGGTGACGCGGTCGAGCCCGTACATGCGGCCGACAAACTCGAGGTACTCCGGCGCGGTGAGCTTGCCGAACAGGGCCATGCCCTCGGGCACGACGCCGATCTGGCGTTTGACCTCTACGGGGTGCTGCAGCAGCTCTTCGCCGAAGATGCGGATCGCTCCGGAGCTTGGCGCCAGCAGGCCGGTGAGCATCTTGATGGTGGTGGATTTGCCGGCACCATTGGGGCCCAGAAAGCCGAAGAACTGGCCCCGTTCCACGGTCAGATCCAACCGGTCCACGGCCTGGAAGCCATGGAAGGAACGACTCAACGCCTGCGTTTCAATCGCGGGAGTGGACATGGCTCATAGTTATACACATCGTCCCTTTGCCCGCGGCGCAGAGATGCAGGAGGCCAGACTTACTCGTCGGCCTCGTCTTCATCATCATCCGCGGTTGTGTCGGGCGCGATTCCCTTGGCGGCGGCGGCGACGAGTTCGCGCAGTTCCTTGCTGGGCTTGAAGAAGGGAACCCGCTTGGCAGGCACCGAGACGGAGGCGCCCGTCTTGGGATTGCGCCCGGTGCGGGAGTTGCGCTGCCGTGTGCGGAAGCTGCCGAAGCCGCGGATCTCGACCTTTTCCCCGGCCTGCAGGGCGGCGACCACGGAGTCGAAGAGCGTCTCGACGATGACTTCGCTGTCGCGCCGGGTTAGGTCGCCAAGTGCCGAAACGCGATCGGTGAGATCGATCTTGGTCATGAGCTCCTCGGGTCAGCCCTGCGTCGGTAACGGCTGCTCCCTCAGTGTACGGCGGGGCGCGGCGCATGGATGTCGGGAATCCACGATGGGCGACCAAGGCGAGTGTCCAACAAAGCAAACGGCCCGCCATGAGGGCGGACCGTTGCTTCCTTGGTTTCCGCTGATTACTTAGCAGCGTTTACTTCTTTTTCGTCTTGGCCTTCCGGAACTGCGGCTCGGTGCCCGGCGTCGTAATGCCGACAACCTGCGCCGAGATCGGAGTGATGGTGGGCGTACCTGCACCGACAACCTCCGAGAGGACGAAGCTGGTCGGGGTGCAGCCGGTGGTGTTGCAACCGAAGTTGCTGACCCAGACGTTGCCGGTGTTATCGACCGCGATGCCGGTCGGCGAGGTCATGGTGCCGCCATTATTTCCATCGTGGAGGTACACCTGGTTGAGGACGTGGTTGTTCGCGTTCAGGTACGAGGAGCTGGTGAGCGGAACCTGCTCCACGCTTCCCGTGTTCTGGTCAGCGAGCCAGAGCGAGCTGGCACCGTCGATGGAGAGACCGGAAGGATGACGAATCGAGGAGCGATCGACCATGGGGTAGCAGGTCCTGGCGCTGTAGATGCACAGGCCGTCCTGCTGGTTCATGTAGCCGCCACGCGTATTGATGTAGTCGTTCGCGGTGAAGACGACCTGACCGGCATCGGTTACGGGCCCGTTCACGACGTGGGTGTAGCCGTTGTCGTAGTAGAGGGCGTCGAGCCCGGTGGTGAAGAGGTCCGTCGCCGCAACGGCCGAGCCACCTACCAGGTCGCCGGCTAAGCTCACGATGCCAAGGTCGCGCGAGTTGGGCACCGTTGTGTTCGGCGTTGCCGCATAGGTGTTCTCGCCGGTAATGGAGGCCAGGGAAGGCCGCGCCGAGGCCGTGTTCAGAACACCTACGCGAAGGCTGCCATCGTCAAGAACGGTCAAGGACGTGGACGTGTAGCCGGCGAGCGAGACGGTTGTGGGCGCACCAGGGTTGGAGATGGTGAAGCCGCTGACGGAAGGCGACTGCGTGTCGCTGGCCCAGACCACGTCAGCCGAATCAATCACCACCTGCTGCGGGTGAACCATGCCGGGTGCGGTAAACAGGGGGCTGAAGGTGCTCGAAAGCGGGCTGAAGTACGCTACGCCAACGGCGCCGGGCAAATTGCTGGGGAACCAGACGTTGCCGTTCGGGTCGATATCGATGGTGGAAACGGTGCGATTGTCGACGCTGAGGCCAAGCGCCGGCGCGGTGTAGCCCACGGCGATCGTCCAGTCGTTGGGGATGGTCGTCAGGCCACCCGTGAACGCCTGGGTGCCGTCGGTGGGCTGCAGGTTGAACAATTGCGTAACGGACTGTGTCGGGTTCTGCGCGATGTTGACCGCCGCCTCCAACGTATTGGTCGGGGCTGTCCCGCTCGCCGAGTTCGAGTTGTTGAAGAGCTTGGTGCAGGCACTGGACCCCGCACCCGTCGAGTTGATGCACGCTGCCAGAATGTTCGCGAGCGTGTAGAGCTTCGCGCTCTCAAGCGTAACGGTGCTGCTGCTGGAGTTGGGATAGCCAGTCGCGACGCTCATCAGCGTGGGGATGGTGCCGTTGTTGCCGATGTTGACCGCATTGACGTTGTCGGCGGGGCCACCGAAATGGTCATTGGTGATGCTGTCATTGCCGGGATTGGCGGCCGAGAAGAAGTGCGACAGGGAGTACGCCAGGGCAGCGGTGCTGATCTCGTTGATCACCACATAGGCGTTGGCGGCATTGCCGCAGGTGCCGAGACCTGCGCCCATGGCGATGGCCGTGTTGTTCTCATTCTTCTTGCCGATCTGCGGATTGCCGTCGACGGAAAGGATGTAGACCGGCGTGGAGGCGCTGGGGCAGACAATGGACGCCGGATCGATGGTGAAGTTGCCGTTGCTGTCCGTGATCGCCGAGGCGAGCAGGGTGCCGCTCGATCCATAGCCGCTGTTGCCGTACGTATAGAGCGCGATGGTCGAGCCGGTGACCGGCTGCTGCCCGCCAAAGGTCCGGCCGTGAATTGCCCTGGGCGACTTGGCGGTCGTGGCCGTCGCTGTCGCGGGGGAAGGCGCGCTCGACGTGGCAGGTAGCTGGCCTTGGGCCCCAGCAGTCCCGCTCGCGAACAGGGCGGCCGAGGGCAGAAGGATCGCTAGAGCCGATTCGTGAAGACGCATGTTGCCTCCGGTGTTGAAGGTGTTGAAAAGCTGAAATGTGGGTGATTCCTCATCGGACTATACAACGATCGTAGGACCGGGAGGTTGCAAGAAGGTGATCACAGGGGTACGGAAGGAGCCTAGTAGTTACCCGTTAGGGTTACTTTTGTTGGTAGTACGAGTCAAGTCACCCGGTTGGATGTCAGAGTCGTCAACAAACCTGTAAAATGATCTGTCGCCGATCGGCGCGGGCTTCTCCGAGCCTGCGGCGGCCATCGTCTAACCGGAAGATATGAACCAGCAGAGCGCGCCTCCGCAGTACAGCATCATCATCCCGGCCTACAACGAGAGTGCGCGTATTGTCAGCGCGCTCGGTCGTGTGCTGGCGTGCGTGGACGCTTGCGGCTGGGATGCAGAGGTTCTGGTGATCAACGATGGCTCGACCGACGACACGGCCGAGCTCGTGGCAGAGTTCATGCGGCTGAACCCCCGGTTGCACCTGATCAACAATGCCGGCAATCGCGGCAAAGGGTTTTCGGTGCGTAACGGCCTGCTGCAAGCGGCGGGCGCCGTGGTCTTGTTCACCGATGCGGACCTTTCCGCGCCGATGGAAGAGGCAAATCGGCTCTTTGCGGCCATCGACGCGGGTGCGGACGTGGCGATCGGATCGCGCTGGCTGGACCGCAACCGGCAAACCCTGCACCAGCCGCTGTACCGCCGGTTTTTCGGGCGCTGCTACAACGGGCTGACGCGTTCCGTAATGGGCCTGCCGTTCAAGGACACCCAGTGCGGGTTCAAAGCGTTTCGGCGCGAGGCTGCGCAGGTGATCTTCCGGTTGCAGACCATTGAGCGCTGGGGGTTCGATCCGGAGATCCTCTTTATTGCCCGCAAACTGCACTTCCGCGTCGTGGAAGTGCCCGTCACCTGGGGCCATGACGAGCGCAGCCGTCTGAGCTACCTCCGTGACGGCACCCAGATGCTGCGCGAGATGGCGGAGATCCGGGCAAACTCGCTGCGCGGACGATACGACAAGGCGATTGCCGCAATGCGCGACACCAGCACCCTGACGACGCCGCCCGTGGTTTTGCCCAAGATCGCAGGGCCCAAGATCGCAGGGCCCAAAACGGCAGGGACCAAGATTGCCGGGGCAAGGATTGCCGGACCCATGACGGCCAAAACGCCGTAAGGTTTTTTCTGGCCTGCGGCGAGGGCGTCTGACTCCACCACCGCGGTGTTCCATTTTGCGACCGCCGCGTCTGACCGTCCACCCCGGCTTCCGGTCCTCCCTGGGCCCGGCTCTTGATCCTCTAGCGTCCGTCCTGCAATGCTGGGGCCCGCCGTCATCCTCTTTTCACGCTGCGTTAGCAATCGAGGTCGGGAGCCGGGATAGGCTGAGCGCGTGGCGGGAACAGGCTTTCTGTCCGGAGTGCGGGTTGAGTCAGACCATTTTTGTGCTTGAGGATGACGCCGACATCCGGCGGCTTATTCAGTACCGGCTGGAGAGCGCGGGCTACGGGGTACGCATGTACCCGGCGCCCGGAACGATCCTGCAGGACGCCGAGCGGCAGCGGCCCGCGTTGTTTCTGCTGGACATTATGGTGCCCGGGGGCAGCGGGCTGGACCTCTGCCGGCGTCTGCGGCGGAGCCCCCTGCTGAGCGGCGTGCCGATCATCTTCCTTACGGCGCGTGCGTCGGAGGACGACCGGGTGCTTGGCTTGGAGCTGGGTGCCGACGACTATATCGTGAAGCCGTTTGCCGTGCGCGAGCTGCTGGCGCGGATTCGGGCCGTTCTGCGGCGCACCGAAGCGGTCGAGGAGACCTCCGGCGTGGGCGTGCTCACGATCGAGGACCTCCAGATCGACTCGGGGTCCATGCAGGTGCGGGTGCGGGGCGACCTGATCACCACCACCACCACGGAGTTCCGGTTGCTGGAATACCTGGCGCGGCACCCGGGCCGGGTGTTCAGCCGCGACCAGCTGCTGGATGCCGTGTGGGGCGATGCGCGTTTTGTTACGCCGCGCAGCGTGGATGTGTATGTGCGCCGGCTGCGGGAAAAGATCGAGGCCGAGCCGGAGACGCCGCGCTTTCTGAAGACCCTGCGCGGCGCGGGCTACCGCTTTGACATCCCTGCCGTGCGTGCGGGAGCGGCTCCTGAAGAAGAAGCCGCCCGCTAGACTGGACCCTCATGCCGAAACGCCGTCCCAGTCTTTTTTTCTCCGTGCTGGTGTGGTCCGCGCTGGGCTGCGCCCTGGTGGCGGCTGCGGTGCTTTGGCAGGGTCGGGTCTGGGTGGCCGCGGTGGCGGTCGCCGCGGTCGCCTCGGCGCTGGCAACGCTGGCTTCGCGGTCCACGCGGGAGAGCAGCGAATACCTGCAGCGCTTTGCCGACGCCTTGCCGGGCTCACTGCCGCCGCCCCCGGCGAGTGAGGATCTGCGCGAATTCGCGGGCATCGCCGAGGCGCTCGCCCTGGCGTCTCCCCGGCTGATGGCACGGCTGGACACGGCGCAGGAGAGCGGCCGCAAGCTGGAAGCGCTGCTGAATTCCATGCAGGATGCGGTGACGGCGATCGATGGGGCGGGGCGGATCGCGTGGGCGAATCGCCCCATGCAGCAGCTGATGAAGGCGGCGCACGGGTCGGTGCGCACCGGCCACTCGCTGGTGCAGACCCTGCGCGCGCCGGAGATCCTGGAGTGTGTGCAGATTGCATTGGATTCGCGTGAGCTGGTGGAGCGGCGCCCGGTGACGGTGCTGCCCGGGCACATCGCCGCGGTGAGCGCGGCGCCGTTGCCGGAGGGCGGGGCGGTGATCGTGATGCATGACATCACGCGGATCGAGCAGGTGGAGCGCACCCAGCGGGAGTTTGTGGCCAACGTGTCGCACGAACTGCGTACGCCGTTGACCTCCATCCAGGGCTACGTGGAGATGCTGCTCGAAATGGCCGACGATGCCACTGCGAACCCCGCGGGTTTCTCCGCCGAGCGACAGTACGAGTTCCTGGAAGCCATTCTGAAGAATGGCCGCCGCATGGGCCGGCTTACCGACGATCTGCTCGCGCTGGCACGGGTGGAGAGCGGGGAGCAGAAGCTGTCGCCCGAGCCGGTTCCGGTGTCGCTGCTGATCGAGGAGTGCATTCTGGCGGTCTC
>CAXTFS010000071.1:8142-12397 GCA_964243395.1 uncultured Acidobacteriaceae bacterium
GCTGAAGGAGAAGGATGGCACGCTCGCCCTGGCGGGCGAGATCCCCGCGGCCGAGGTGGTTGCGGATGCCGCCGCCATCCTGCAGATCCTGAGCAACCTGATCGAAAATGCGCTGAACTATGGCCGTGGCGAGAACGGCTGGGCGGACGTGGAGCTTTCGGCCACGGCGGTGCCGTCTGTCGGGGAGCGGGATGCGGGTGAGGTCGTCTTTCGGGTCAGGGATTTCGGTGCGGGAATCCCATCCGAGCACCAGGACCGGCTGTTTGAGCGGTTCTACCGGGTGGACAAGGCGCGTTCGCGGGAGTCGGGCGGCACCGGCCTGGGTCTGGCCATCGCACAGCACATCGTGGAGGCGCACCGCGGCCGCATCTGGGTGGAGAGCGAACTGGGACAGGGCAGCAGCTTTGTGTTCTCGCTGCCGCGCGTCGGGGGCGAGGCAGAACCCCTGCCACCAGTCGCCGATGATGTGCCGACGCAGCTCTGAGGGCGCTCGCTCCTTCGAGGGAGTTTTCATCCTCCTTTCACATTCGCTTCTCTTCATGTTTATCTCCGGCTGGGAGCATGGGGCCTTAGAGAACCCCGACAGAGAGAAGCGCACCGCGGGCATTTGGCCCTTGCGCACCACCTCGCGGGTTCCATCGAGGAGCAATGAAACAACACAGCAAGTTCATGACAGCGCTGGTCGCGGCGCTGCTCGTATCTGCGTCGGGCCTGGCCCCAGCTGGCGCACAAACCACTGCCAAAGCCAAGACGAGCACGTCGGCGAAAACGGTGGCCGCGCGCAAGCGCCGTGCCGCAGCCCGCCCCAAGCGCAAGCCGGTGGAGTCGGCAAGCGAGCGCCAGATGCGCGAGCTGCGTGAGCAGGTCTCCGGGCAACAGGTGCAGATCGATGCGTTGAAGACGCAGCTTGCCGTCGGCAGCCAGCAGGTCTCGCAGGCGCAGCAGAGCATGGCGGATGCGCAGTCGCAGATCGCCTCGGCCGCGTCGGCTACCGCGCAGGCGGCTGCCCAGAGCACGCAGAACGCCCAGGACGTACAGCAGTTGAAGGTCTCCGTCGGCGATCTGTCGACCAAGGATCAGACCCTGACCGACACCGTGGTGGCCAACCAGGCAGCGGTGCAGCAGGAGATCAACTCGCCGACCACCATCCACTACAAGGGCGTGACGATCATGCCGGTGGGCTTTGCGGCGTTTGAAGGTGTGTGGCGGCAGCGGTCGGTGAACTCGGACATCAATACCCCGTTCAACACGATCCCGTTCCCCTCCGCGAACGAAGGGCACATCAGCGAGCTGAACTTCTCCGGCCGCCAGAGCCGTATCGGCGCGCTGGTCTCGGGCGACGCGGGCAGCTATAAGCTGGCAGGCTATGTGGAAGCCGACTTCCTTAGCGCCGGTGCCACCTCCAACAACAACCAGAGCAACAGCTACACCATGCGCTTCCGGCAGTTCTGGGGGCAGGGCGAGAATGCGCGCGGCTTCCGCGTCACCGGCGGGCAGATGTGGTCGCTGGTGACCGAGGATGCGCGCGGCACGGACAACCGCACCGAGATCCTGCCCAACACGGTGGATCCGCAGTACATGGTCGGCTTCAACTGGACACGGCAGCCGGGCGTTCGCCTGCAGCAGCGCTTCGGCGATCCGAAGACCGGCACCATGACCCTTGCCCTGGCGTTTGAGCAGGCGCAGATCACAAACTTCACCGCTGCGTCCACCATTGCGACGGCTGTTCCGGCAAACTTCTTCTTCGCGGGCGCCGGTCAGAACGGCGGCCTGTACAACGCCTTCAACGGAACCTATGCCAACAACGTGGCGCCGGACATCATCGTGAAGGCGGCGTTCGACTTCCCCAAGGCGCACCTCGAAGTCGGCGGCATCGCGCGCTTCCTGCGCGACGAGTTCTATCCGATCCTGACGGAGACGGCGGCACCGACCACGGGCGTGGTGACCTACACCTACTCGCCCAAGTTCCTCAAGAGCACCGAGGCCGCGGGCGGCATCTTTGGCGCGGTCCGCGTCATGCCGGTCAAGCCACTTGAGGTCGGCTTTCAGGCGATGGCCGGTCCGGGTGTGGGACGCTACGGCTCCTCGCAGCTGGCCGATGCCACCATCCGGCCGGACGGCGAGCTCGAGCCGATCCGCAACTACCATGGCCTGTTCTCACTCGTGACGCACGAGCGGAAGAACCTGGATATCTACGCCTACTACGGTGGTGAGTATGACCAGCGCACCACCTACACCACCGCCACGGGCGCGACGATCGGCTACGGTCCGCGCAACCTGAACGATGCCGGTTGCTATGCGTTGCCGACGATCAGCAATGCCACGGGCATCACCAGCACGGGCGGTTCGCCGGCGTCGCCAAGCACCTGCGCCTCGCCGACCCGCTACATCCAGGAGGGCATGATCGGCTTCACCTACCGCCTGGTCAGCAGCCCCAAGTATGGCCGTCTGCAATATCAGGCGACCTACAGCCTGCTGCAGCGTAACCTGTGGTCGGGGAGCACGGCGACCGCCACGGCGGCGGCCTTTGAGCCGGTGCCCGCACCCACCGGGCCGCGCGCGCAGGACAACATGATCCACATGGGCATGCGTTACTACATCCCGTAGCGCAGCGCTCGCCATCCAACGCAGCCGGGTGCTCGTCCAGAACGACGGCGCCCGGCGAACTTTTCACGATTCGGAACGACGTTCACAGGAGACCTCTCCGTGCTAGCGAAACTGCTCTCGGCCGCCGCCCTGGCCGCCACCGCCATTGCTCCTCTCGCCGCGCAAAACCTTACCGGCGCCGGCGCGACCTTTCCCAACCCCATCTACTCGCGCTGGTTCTCCGAGTACGCGCAGCAGCATCCGGGGGTACAGATCAACTACCAGTCGGTCGGCTCGGGTGCCGGCATTCGCCAGGTCTCCAACAAGATTGTCGACTTCGGTGCCTCCGACGGTCCCATGACGGATCAGCAGCTCGCGGAATCGAAGGTCAAGCTGTTGCATGTTCCAACGGTGCTGGGTGCCGTTGTCCCGGTCTACAACGTGCCCGGGGTCAGCGGTGACCTGAAGTTTGCGCCGGAGGTGATCGCCGGCATCTACCTCGGCGTTATCACCAAGTGGAACGATCCCAGCATTCAGCATGACAACCCTGGGGTCAGCCTGCCGGACCACAACATCCTCCCGGTTTACCGCTCTGACGGATCGGGTACGACCTACATCTTCACTGACTTCCTCTCCAAGGTCGTCCCGGAGTTCCAGCAGCGGATCGGCAAGGGCACCAGCGTGCGCTTTCCCGTGGGCATCGGGCAGAAGGGCAACGAGGGCGTAGCGGGCATGGTCCGCAACAGCCAGTTCTCCTTCGGCTATGTGGAGCTGATCTACGCCGAGCAGAACCACATGCCCTTTGGTCTGGTGCGCAATCATGACGGCAAGTACTTGAAGGCATCGACCGAAGGTGTGACGGCGGCTGCAGCCGCGGTGGCGAAGAACATGCCGGCTGATTTCCGCGTCTCGATCACCAACGCCCCGGGTGCGACCTCGTACCCGATCTCCTCGTTCACCTGGCTGCTGGTTCCGGTGCAGTGGGACGACAAGGCGAAGGGCAAGGTCATGGTCGACTTCCTGCACTGGATGCTGCAGCACGGCGAGAGTGAAGCCGCCAGTATGACCTACGCGCCCCTGCCCGCCCCGGTCGCTGAACGGGTCAATCAAGAGATCAACCTGATCCACTAGCGACCGGCGCCTCGTCTCTGCGAGGAGGCCATAAGACCGGGATGCTCCTCTGCGCTGGATGCGGCGGCGAGGGCATCCCGGTTTCCGCACCGCTCTCCCGCAAAAATTTAGAGTGGATTGGCTGTCCGCTCATGCTGTACTCGTACTGCGCCCCTTCCCGTCAAAGAAGACGATTCATGGCTGACTCCATCCCAACCTCTGTCCCTACGCCCATCGCCGCCGAGCTCGCGCCGATCCCTGAACCCACGGCAACCGCCGCGCCCCCCGCCCGGACGAACACGCCCGTCATCTCCGAGGTGCGTCGTTTCCTGGTGGAACGCGGCAGTGGGGCGATGGCCGACTTTTCGTTCAGCGCCGTGATGGTGGTGTGCGCCCTCAGCGTCATCGTGATCGTGCTGCTGATCGTGTTTGTGCTGACCAGTAACTCCCGGCTCTCCATCCATGCCTTTGGCTGGAAGTTCTTCGGCAGCAGCACGTGGGATCCGGTCAACGGCAGCTTTGGGGCCTTGCCGTTCATCTACGGCACGCTGGTGACCTC
>CAXTFS010000072.1:0-12391 GCA_964243395.1 uncultured Acidobacteriaceae bacterium
TTTTGAGGGCGACCTGAATGCGTACCTCGCCGCACACGCGCCGAACGCGCCGTTCGGGAACCTGCAGGCGATCTACGACTCCGGCCTGTACCTGCCCTACATCAAGGACGAGATCAAAGGCCTGCTCGCGCAGAACCGCAAGCCGAAGAAGCCCGAACCCTGCAAGGACACGTACCACGACCCGGCAAAGATCGCCTTCCGCCAAGCGCTGCTGGCGGCGATGGATGGGGCCAGGGTGGACGCGCTGCTCTACCCGACATGGAGCAATCCACCACGGAAGATCGGCGACGTGAAAAGCCCGGGCGGGGACAACAACCAGGTGCTTTCGCCGCAGAGTGGCTTCCCGGCGATCACCGTGCCGATGGGCTTCACGCACGGCACGCTGCCGGCCGGCCTGCAGCTGCTGGGACGGCCGTGGAGCGAGGGCCTGCTGTTCAAGTTTGCGTACGCGTATGAGCAGGCGACGAAACAGCGCCGGCCACCCCCCGGCTTTGCGTCGACTTACTGAGGTGCGGGGCTCAGGGCTCAGGGCTCAGGGCTTAGGGCTAGCGGCTAACGGCTAAAAGGCAGCGCCGTGCTGTTCAAAAGTTCGCGGGTTCTTCGGCGTGGGGGAAGTGCGCGCTGGTGCCGAACTCGTCATAGCGAGAAGCCGGGAACGACGAGAAACAAGGCACAGACACAGGACCGCAGCGGATCGCCAGGGCAGGGTGAGGTGTACGACGCCGGCATTGGCCGAGTTCCATCGAAGCTGAGCGGGAAGTTGTGCGACCATGCAGCCAATGAGCCTGCACTCCGACGCGCTGCCGATGGCCGACACCGCCGCCACAGAAGATCACCACCTCGCCAAACAGATGCGGCTGCGGGATCTGGTGCTGGCGCAGATTCTCACCGTGGTTGGCAGCTCGTGGGTCGGGATCGCGGCGGGGCTGGGGCGGGCGCAGCTGGTGGCCTGGCTGATTGCCTTCCTGGCGTTTTATGCGCCGATGGCCGTTTCGGTCTACTACCTCAATCGCGAGATGCCGCTCGAAGGCGGGCTCTATGTCTGGGCGCGGCGCGCGTTCGGCGATGCGGTCGGCTTTATGACCGCGTGGAACGTCTGGGCCTATGGCCTGGTGGTCATCGCGCTGATCCTGTTCCAGATTCCCAGCGAGCTGGCCTACATGCTGGGACCGCGCGCGGCGGGGCTGCCGGAGAACAAGCCTGCGGTGTACGCGCTGCTGGCCGTGTTTCTGCTGCTGCTGGCGTGGACGGCGCGCCGTGGGCTGGGGCTGGGCAAGTGGATCCACAACGCGAGCGGCGCGGCCATGATGCTGGCGTTTGGGCTGCTGATCGTGTCGCCGCTGTGGGCCTGGCTGCATGGGGCGCACCTGCACTACGCACCCCTGGCGTTCCATCTGCCCGGGCGGGATGCGACCTCACTGAGTTTGCTGGGGCAGGTGCTGTTTGCGGCCTCCGGCCTCGAGTACATCGCGATCATGGCGGGGGAAACCCATGCGGCCAATCGCGACATCGGGCGCTCGGTGGTGATCTCTTCGCCGGTGATCTTTCTGATGTTTGTGCTGGGCACGGCCTCGGTGCTGTGCATCCACGAGAACGCCGGGGTGGCGATCAATTACGTCGCGCCCATTCCGCAGACGTTGAGCCTGGCCTTTGGCGAGAACGGGCTGGGCAGCGCCATTGCGAAGCTGGCGATTCTGCTGCTGCAGATTCGCATTCTGGGCGCGGCCAGCTTTATCTTCACCGGTGTGGTGCGGCTGCCGATGGCGGCGGGCTGGGACCATCTGGTGCCCGAGTGGTTTGCGCGGCTGCATCCGCGGTATCGCACGCCGGTAAACTCGATCGGCGTGACCACCGCCGTGGTGGCCGGGCTGCTGCTGCTGGGATCGGCGGGCGTGCGCGCGGCGGAGGCCTTTGCCGTGCTGAACGACACCTCGTCCGAGCTCTACGCGCTGGCCTACCTGGCGATGTTTCTGATCCCCATTGTCGGTGCAAAGGCCGTACGGGCGCGGCTGCCGCGCTGGGTGAGCGCGGTGTGCGGTGTGGGCGTCGTGGCCATCCTGTTTGTGCTGGTCTTCAACGCCTATCCGTTTCTGGATGTGGCCAGCCGTGGTGTCTTTGCCTCCAAAATCGTGGGCACCACGGCTGTGATCAATGTGCTGGGCTTCGTGTTCTATCGGCTTCGTCGCGGGAGAGCACCGACGCAGACTGCATGATGCTCAACCCCCGGGGGGAAGACCTGGGCAGCAAGCGCAGCGCGCTTACAAGCCGCGCATCAGCTCCGCCAGGCTGAGATTGAAGCCCAGCGCGAGGACCTCCATCGTGGGCAACGAGATCGATTTGCGCCCGCGCTCCACATCCGAGATGAAGGTACGGTCGATGCCGAAGTCCACGGCAAGCTGCAGCTGGGTGATGCCACGCTCCAGGCGCAACGCGCGCAGGCGCCGGCCAAAGCGGCTGGTGATGTCGCGCGGCAGAAGGTACATCTGCGGGGCGGCCGGTGGGGGCAGCGGACGGGGAACGGGGCGGAATACGGACCGTGCGGCAAAGGCAGGTTGCATGGGATGTCTCCTCGGCCCCTCTTTGTCGACGCGATTCAGGGGGCATACCAGGTAATGCGCGCTGCGATCCCCATTCGTGCCACCAATGGGCAAAATACTTCGGGAATCTTTTCTGCGACTCGTCCTGGCTGAGGAAGGGGCGACGGCAGGGGGTCAGCCGCATCGAATCCGGAGATGCCCGAGCTTCCTGAGGTCGAGACGGTTGCCAACGGCGTGCATGCCCGCGTGGCCGGCCAGCGCATCGAGCGCGTCTGGACCAGCGGTAAGCCGCAGACCTTTAAGTCGCCCGAGAGCGAAATCGTGGAGGCGCTGACCGGCGCGCGCATCGAGCGGGTGCGCCGCGTGGGCAAGACCGTAGTCGCAGATCTTGCGCGAGGTCTGCCTCAGGCGACAGATGGGGCCGGGAACGGCGCACAGTTCCTGGTACATCTGGGAATGACCGGGCGCCTGCTCGTCTCTGCGCCGGAGGTTACCTGGCCCCCGCACACGCATGCGGTGCTCACCCTGAGCGATGGGCGCGAGTTACGTTTCGTGGATCCGCGGCGCTTTGGACGGCTCAGCGTGGTGTTGCCCAACCCGGAGACAGCGGAGGGCTATGCCGGGCCGGGTGCCGAGCCAACAACCATCGCCGTGCCCGAATTCGCGCAGCTGTTTCGTGGACGCAAGCTGGCCATCAAGGCCGCCCTGCTGAACCAGTCGCTGCTGCACGGGATCGGCAACATCTACGCCGATGAGGCGCTGTTCCGGGCAGGGATCCGGCCGCGCAAAGCGGCGGGCCGGCTGACCCGCGTGGAGCTGGAACGGTTGCGGGTAGCACTGCAGGAGGTGCTGGCGCGCGCGATCCAGATGGGCGGATCGTCGGTGTCAGACTACGTGGATGCAGCCGGCGTGCGTGGCTTCTTCCAGCTCGAGCACAACGTGTACGGCCGCGCCGGGGAGACCTGCCGGCGCTGCGCGGCACCGCTGAAAAAGATCGTCGTTGGGGGCCGAACGACAATTTACTGCCCCCGCTGCCAGCACTGACGACACGGGCCGGCTTTACGGGGCTGTCGCAGCACACGCGGCCTGCTCCGCGATCACGCCGGCGCCGGTGGCGCGAGTGCCCTGATCGTCGGGCACGATCTCCAGTTGCGAGCTCTGCAGTGGACTCATCTTGATCATGTCGTCGAGGTACGTCCGCAGCAGCTTCAGATCGAGGTAGCGCACGTTGTAGCCCGTAAAGAAGAATTTGCCGGCGCCGCTCATGTGGATGCTGGACGCGGTGGCCGCGGCAAGCGCCCGGTGCCACAGGTTGCGGAAGTCGCAGCAGCGTGAATCCGGGTTGTCGCGACGTGTTGCGGCCGCGAAGACCTCTTCGGGCTCCATGTCGAGGAAACGCAGCCGCATGGCGCGGTGGCCCATGATGCCTTCCAGGTGGCCCTTGCCGCCGCAGCCGCAGTAGTTCTCGCGCTCGTCGAGGGATACCGTGGTGTGCCCACCCTCCCACACGCCTTCCGTCAGCGGATAGCAGCCATAGCCAATGCCGGTGCCGAGCGTCCAGACCCGGTAGCGCCGGTCCAGCTTGCCCACCTTGGAGGCGAGCCCGGCCGCCATCGCGTCTGCATCGTTCGACACAACAACCGAGGCCTGGAAGCCACGCGCGGCAAACCGCTGCCCCAGCAGCTCGGCAATGCGCGCGCCTTTCAGCTGCGGCAGATTGGGAGCCTCTTCCACCACGCCACCGCGAATCAATCCGGGCAGGGCGATGCCGACGGCGGTCAGGTTGCTGTGGTCGCCGTCCACAGCGCGCAGGGTGATCTCGCAGATCGCATCCACCAGCGCGTCGGTATGCAGCTCAACAAGGGAGTCGTCCTCCTCCAGGTCGCCCGGCACGTTGCCTTCCGGGTAGCACAGCAGAGCACCGGCGAGCACACCGTCGATCATTGTCCCGGCGTAGAGACGCTCCGCCACAACAACCCCAACCGTGCGTGTGCCTTTGGCAGAAGAAGTTTCCATCGGTTCAATTGCAGCCATAGACCCCATCGTTGCCTCCGTGGATCTCCCAGGTTGAAGGAAGCCGCCGGGAACACTCCGCGGGCGCGCGGAACAGGAACGCGCACCGGCAAGCCAGCGTGCAGAGACGGTAGCCTGACTGCGGTGCAGTCGTCAAACGGAAAATCCGCCCACCCTGACGTGCAGAGAAGACGGATGGACCGGACGGTGGCGCTTTATTCGAATTTGGTGAGACGGTTCAGACCGTTGAAGGCGGCCACCTTGTAGCACTCGGCGAGCGTGGGGTAGTTGAAGACTGTCTCCACAAAGTAGTCGAGCTTGCCGCCAAGGGTCATGACGGCCTGGCCGATGTGTACAAGTTCGCTGGCCCCTTCGCCGATGATGTGCACGCCAAGCAGAGCATGCGTTTCGCGGTGGAAGATCAGCTTCAGGCGTCCTGTGGTATCGCCACGAATCTGCCCACGGGCGATCTCGCGGTAGTACGCGACACCGACCTCATACGGCACATCTTCCTCGGTGAGCTGCTCTTCGGTCTTGCCGAGAAAGCTGATCTCCGGGATCGTCCATATGCCGTATGGATAAAACGCCGGGTTGGAGACGATGGTCTCGTCCCCGAACGAGCGTGCCGCCGCGATGCGGCCCTGCTCCATAGAGACCGAGGCCAGCGACGGGAAACCGATTACATCCCCGACCGCGAAGACGGTCTGGCACTTGGTGCGGAAGTCCTTATCGACCGGGATGCGGCCGCGGCTATCCGCCTCGACGCCGATGGCCGAAAGGTTCAGCTCATCGACGTTGCCCTGCCGGCCAACGGCATAGAGCAGTGCATCGCCCTGCACGCGCTTCTTGGACTCAAGGTGCGCGACGACGAGGCCGCCTTCGACCTCTTCGACCGACTCCACCTCTTCGTTGAGGCGCATGGTGACGCGGGCGTCGCGAAGATGGTAACTGAGCGCCTCGACGATCTCCTGATCGGCAAACTCCAGCAGCCGGGGACGGCGTTCGATCAGCGTGACGCGCACACCGAGCGCCGCAAACATGCAGCAGTACTCGACCCCGATCACACCGCCGCCGACGATGATCATCGTCTTGGGCAGGGTGGTAAGGTTCAGTACCAGGTCGGAGTTGATGATCGTCGTGCCGTTGATGGGCACCTTGGCCGAACTGGCCGGCTTGGTCCCGGTGCCGATCAGAATGTTCCGACCCTCATAGAGCGTGGAGCCCTTGGAGTTGGTCACGCGCACGTGGGTCGCGTCTTCAAAGCTGGCGATGCCGGTCAGCATCTCGACGTTGTTGCGCGAAAGCTGCGCATCGGTGACGTCGATCTCCGTCTTGATGACGTGCTGTACGCGGAAGGCAAGGTCCGCCATGGTGATGCGTTCCTTCACCCGGTAGTTCATGCCGTAGATCGATTTGTAGTTGTAGCCGGACAGATGCAGCACGGCTTCGCGCATGGTCTTGGAAGGGATGGTGCCGGTATTGATGCACGCCCCGCCAACCACCTCACGCATCTCAACCAGAGCTACACGCTTGCCATGCTTGGCCGCATAGATAGCGGCGCGCTGCCCTGCGGGGCCGGAGCCGATGACGATCAGGTCGTACACATTTCCCATAAAGATGGGTTGACTCTCTCTCCGGTTGAAGGCGGTTCTTTGCGGAAACCGCGGGTGCCAGGCTGGTCGTGACACGGCGTACCGTTCCTAATCATAGACCCGATTGGGGCCCTGTCCCTGTCGCGGCCGTGGGAGAGTGACTGACACGATGGTGAGGACGAAGGAACAGGGGTTGCACTATGCGATCACGCACACGAGCCCGACGAGTGTGGGCCGCTCCGCGCCCGCGGTGGCCGTTATTCGCCGATGGGCCGAAGCGGGGGTCAACTTTGTGCAGCTGCGGGAGAAGACGCTCAAGAGCGGGGACCTGCTGCGCCTGGCGCAGGAAGCCATGCACCTGCTGGCCGGTCCCCCGGGTGCCCGCCCGCGCCTGCTTGTGAATGGCCGGGCCGATGTGGCTGCCGCCGCCGGGGCGCACGGCGTTCACCTCACGGCACGTCCCGGCGAGTTGCACCCGCAACAAGCGCGCACCGTCTTCCGGGCGGCCGGGCTGCGGGAGTGTTTCGTCAGCGTGAGCTGCCATGACGTGGACGCGGTACGGCGCGCACGCAAGGCGGGGGCGGATCTGGTGCTGTTCGGCCCGGTCTTTGAAAAGCGCGTCGGGGGCGAGCCCGTTGTCGCAGGTCTTGGGCTCGACTCCCTGCGGGCCGCCTGTGAAGCAGGGGGCGCGATGCCGGTGCTGGCGTTGGGCGGGGTCACGGAGGCGAACGCTGCGGCTTGCTGGAATTCCGGAGCTGCGGGGATCGCGGGCATCCGGCTGTTTGCGTGGCCGCAGCCAGGTGACGAGGCCTCCGGGCCGCATGAGAAAATAGAGGGGTTATGGTGATTAAACCGGCCCAGCTTGTCGACGAACCGCTCTCGCTGAACCTGCAAATTCCGGAGGGCGCAATCGAGTACACGCCCGATGTGCGGCAGACCGGACCCCTAACCGTGAACGGCCGGGCAGAGCTGCTAGTCGAGCATCGCGGGCATAAGGAAACGGTTGAGGATATCCGGGTACGAGCGGGCCTCAAGGGGAACTTCGAGCTGCTGTGCGCGCGCTGCCTGATCCCGGTACCAACCCCGGTCGAGGCGACGTTTGATCTGATCTTCCGGCCGGAGGGCATCGATGCCGAGGCAGGCGAGCACGCGATCTCGGAAGATGAGACCGAGATCGGGTATTATGAGAAGAGCGGCCTGCCGCTGGAGGACGTTGTGCGTGAGCAGGTGCTGTTGACCCTGCCTGGACGAGCGCTCTGCCGGGAGGTATGCAAGGGTCTATGCCCACGTTGCGGAACCGATCGCAATGCGGGCGATTGCCATTGCGGCGAAAGTACAGGTGATCCGCGCTGGAATGCGCTGGCCGCCCTTGCCGTAACCAAGGCTTGAGCCTCGCACCGCACCATTGGAAGAAGGCAGGCAAGCCGGGGTTCCACGCCGCTCTTTGCCCGCAACACTTGAGTTC
The DNA here is from genome assembly GCA_964243395.1 of uncultured Acidobacteriaceae bacterium. Lineage (GTDB taxonomy): Bacteria > Acidobacteriota > Terriglobia > Terriglobales > Acidobacteriaceae > Granulicella. The sequence continues at coordinate 7,608 of CAXTFS010000072.1, forward strand.
TTGAAGGGGACCTACCATGCCGAATCCGAAACGGCGCCACAGCAAACAGCGGACCGCCAAGCGCCGCTCCCACGACTTCCTGACGCCGACCGGCGTCTCTGCCTGCCCCAACTGCGGGGAGCGCAAGCTGCCGCATCGCGCCTGCAAAAAGTGTGGCGAGTACAAGGGCCGCGCGGTGCTGCCCGTCAAGGAAGCGGTTTAACCGTTATTTCCTGTTCATCGGTCCGGCGTAGCTCGACGTTGAACAGTGCTTTTTCTGTTCCCACCTTCGCTACCTGAGCCCGCGCCGCATCTGCATGCCGATCGATATCGTTCTCGATGCCATGGGATCCGACAGGGCTCCCGACCCGGAGATCCGCGGGGCCATCCTGGCTTGCCAACTCCTAGACGTCCGGGTGCACCTCGTGGGCCCGGAAGAGACCTTGCGCCCAAAGCTGCGTGAGTGTCTGAAGGCCGCGGCCGCGAAGCAGCCGTTACAGCTCCCAGGCACCAGGGTCGAACGACTGCCCATCTTCATCGTGCAGGCGAGCGAGTGGATCAGCATGGAAGACAAGGCTGCCCTCGCCGTGCGCTCCAAGCGCGACTCGTCCATGCGCGTTGGTCTGAAGATGGTGCGTGAAGGCCGCGCGGGCGGCTTTGTGACAGCCGGCAACACCGGCGCCGCGATGGCCACGGCCAAGATGGTGCTTGGGTCGCTTGCCGGGGTGGATCGCCCCGCGCTGGCCACCGTTCTGCCGACCACGGCGGGCACGCCCTGCGTCTTCCTGGACGTTGGCGCCAACGTTGACTGCGACACCAATAACCTCCTCCAGTTTGCCGTGATGGGCCACATGTATGCCAAAAACGTGCTGCATGTCTCCGAGCCGCGCGTGGGCCTGCTCTCCATCGGCGAAGAGGAGACCAAGGGCAACGCCCTCACGCGCGATGCGTTCCCTTTGCTGCGGGACTCCGGCCTGAACTTTATCGGCAACGTCGAGGGCCGCGATCTCTATAACGGCCGCGCGGATGTCATCGTGACCGATGGCTTTGTCGGCAACGTGGCGCTGAAGACCAGCGAAGGCGTCATCAAGCTTGTGACCACCACACTTCGCGAGAGCCTGAAGTCCACCGTGACGGCGCAGGTCGGCGCGCTGCTCAGCCGCAAAGCCTTTGCGAACTTCAAGAAGCGCTTCGACTACACCGAGTTTGGCGGCGCGCCGTTGCTGGGTGTGCGCGGCGTGTGCATCGTGGGGCACGGCTCCTCCAACGAACGCGCCATCATGAACGGCATTCGCGTGGCGGCGGAGTTCGCGGCCAACGAGGTCAATCCGGCGATCGAGGCCATGCTGGTCCGACCCGCGGCGCCTTCGGCTGACGCTCTCCCCACCCCGTCCGTGGAAGTCTCGACGCCTGCGGATTAACGGTCCGCAGAAAGCCCCTACATTGACTCGCTGAACATCGCTTCACTGGAGCGCAAAGAGTCTTCGGGCTTGCCACGCAAACAGGCATCACCGGCTGCCCGCCGCGCCATCCCACTAGATGCAGGACCAAACCGTCAGCGCTGGGCACGTAAGCGCTTCGGAACAACGTGGAGAGCCAGGAATGCCAGAAGTGATTCAACCGGACCATCTACCCATCTTCCCCGCAGGCGCGGGCAAAGGTGCGCATTTCACGCCGCTGCCACAGGATGTCGAAGAAGGCATCGTGCGCGCGCACACGCTGCAGACCATTGGCGTGGATCGGCAAACGCTGTACAAGATGTGGCGCGATGTCACCAATGCACCGAAGTTCCAGGAGTATGTCGTCTCCGTTGAGCTGAAGACCGCCACCCGCAGCACCTGGACATTTGGCAACCCTGAAGATGCCGACGGCAAGCGCCTCACCTATGACACAGAGGTTTTCGAAGATGTGCCGGGCGAAAAGATCGCCTGGCGCGCAGTGGACACGGCCTTTGAGGAGCAGGGAGAGGTGCACTTCGCGGATTCGCCGAGCGGACGTGGCACGGTCGTCACGCTGATCGAAAACATGAAGGCGCCCGGCGGTCGTCTGGGTATCGCCGCAGCCGCCATGACCAAGCGCACGCCGCGGCAGATCGTGATCGAAGATCTGCGCCACTTCAAGGAGCTGGCAGAATCCGGTGAGATCCCGTCCGTGGTTGGCAATGCCCATGGACCACGTGGATTTTCGGGATCGATCAAGGCCCGCTTGTACGGCGAGAACAATCCCACGCCGCCAGGTACCAGCAATCTCCCGACGGCAACCGCAGCAACCAGCGACGTTTCGTAACTGGTCTCTGCCGTGGACACCCTGAGGTACGAGAAAACCCTGTTTACTGGCTGCGCCGCAACGGGCGTAGCCACAGCGTTATGGAGATTTAAATGAAAGCTGTCTGCTGGATGGGCGCACAAAATATTCAGACACTGCAAGTGCCTGACCCCCAAATCATCAACCCACATGACGCCATCCTGCGTGTCACGCGCACGGCGATCTGTGGAAGCGATCTGCACCTTTATGGTGGATTCATCCCAACCATGGAGTCCGGCGACATCCTTGGGCACGAGTTTATGGGGATCGTGGAAGAGGTAGGACCCGAGGTGAAGAACCTCAAGCGCGGCGACCGCGTTGTGGTGCCCTTCACCATCGCGTGTGGCAACTGCTTCTTCTGCAAGGGCGACATGTGGAGCCTCTGCGACAACACCAACCCCAACGCGCAGATTGCCGAGACCATGTACGGCTACTCAGGCTCGGCGCTCTTTGGTTTCTCGCACATCTACGGAGGGTACGCCGGCGGACAGGCGCAGCATGTGCGCGTGCCGCACGCGGACGTTGGCCCCATCGTGATTGAATCCGACCTGCCCGATGAGAAGGTGTTGTTTCTCTCTGACATCTTTCCCACGGGCTACATGGGCGCCGAGAACGGCAACATCAAACCAGGCGATACCGTGGCGGTCTGGGGCTGCGGGCCGGTGGGCCTGTTTGCGATCGCCTCCGCGTACATGCTGGGGGCCGAACGCGTCATTGCCATCGATCGCTTTCCGGAGCGGTTGCGTCTGGCGCGCGAGTACTGCGGCGCCACGACGATCAACTACACCGACAATGACGTCATCGTGGTGGAAGCGCTGCGCGACCTCACCGGCGGCATCGGTCCGGATGTCTGCATCGACGCGGTCGGCATGGAGGCGCACTCAAGCACAGCGCTGGGTATGTACGACAAGGTGAAGCAAACACTTCAGCTCGAGACTGACCGTCCCTTTGTGTTGCGTCAGGCGTTCCAGGCCATTCGCAAGGGCGGTACCCTGTCGATCCCGGGTGTGTACGGTGGTGTGCTCGATTCAGTGAACTTCGGTGCAGCGTTCGGCAAAGGCATTCACATGAACATGGGGCAGACGCACATGCACAAGTACCTGAAGCCACTGCTGAAGCGCATCGAGAACAAGGAGATCGACCCCAGCTTCATGATTTCGCATCGCTGCGGCATTGAAGAGGCGGGGGATATGTACAAGATCTGGCAGAAGAAGCAGGATCAGGTCACGAAGATCGTGATCGATCCGTGGCAGGATCGTCTGGGCACACCGGTGAAGGCCGCCTAAGCACGTAGCTAAGCCGAACAGCATTTGGCTCAAACAAACAGCACGTAGCTAAGACAAAAGCACGTAGTTTAAACAAACTGTCGGCGCATCTCCCCTGTGTTTCAATCATGGGAGATGCGCCGGTTTCTTTCCATCCTGCTGCTCGCGGTGTTTGGCTTGCCGTTCGTGTCCCCCCTGCTCGCTCTGGGGCAGGATGCGGAGGCGAACCTGCCCGCGTGCTGCAGACGGACGGGAGTTCATGGCTGCGCGATGCCCATGGCGGAGCGGCAACAGTCCGCGGACCACGCACCGCAGTGGAATGCGCCAGTGTGCCCCTGCCCGTATTGCCCGGCCTCGGCCGTGTCCGCGCATCCGAGGCTGCTGCAACTTCCCGTTGCCCAGGCGATCTTTGCCGACATCGTTCGCCATCCTGCCGGACAGGCGCAGACCGCGTCTCGATGGCGCATCGCTCGCGAACGCGCGCGGCAGAAACGTGGTCCTCCCGTTTTGTCCTTCGCGTAACTTTGTCGAGAGCCTCTGCTGAAAGTCACTGCATCTTTGCCGGTCTGGGGCTAAGTCCATGCGCGTTCGCATGACTCCCAGCACTTCCAAATTCGGCTCTTCGGAAACTTCCTCCTTCGAAGTTTTGGAGATCGCATGCGCCGCATTCTGCGAGCCGTACTCCGCTGCCTTGGTGTTACCCGGACAGGCCGGAAACGACGTACCCATCTTTGCTTCTGGCTGTTGACCATGCTCAGCATCGTTATGCCGGCGGCACATGCGACCCTGTTTTCAGATGTCTCGGGCGTCGTCCACGACCCGCAGCATCACCCCATGCAGGCCGCACAGGTTCAACTGCAGGCCAGACATTCCTCCTTTGCGGTCCAGGCGTTTACTGGGGCCGATGGCAGCTTTCGTTTCGCAGCGGTTCCTTTCGGCGATTACACGTTGACGGTGAGCCGAAGCGGCTTTGACACAGTATCCGAAATGTTAACCGTCGCGTCGGACACCTCCCCCGTGCTGCATGTGGCGTTGGCCATTGCGTCGGTCGATGAGACGGTGACGGTGCATGGGCAAACCTCTGCGGCGAACGTCGACTCCGCTACACCGATGACGACGCTTGGCCAGGACGCGATCGAAACCACGCCCGGTGCGGACCGCAGCGATTCCATTGCGATGATCACCGACTATGTGCCCGGCGCCTACATGACGCATGACATGCTGCACATGCGCGGC
>CAXTFS010000073.1:0-12298 GCA_964243395.1 uncultured Acidobacteriaceae bacterium
GTGCTGTCCTGCCGGAGCAGATCTCCCGTGCAGATGCCGTCTATAACGTGCAACGCACGGCGTTGCTGACCGCGGCATTCGCCCAGGAGCGACTCGATCTACTGCGGTTGGCGATGCAGGACAAGCTGCACCAGCCTTATCGGCAGAAGGTTTGCGGGCTGCTCGCCCACCTCCACACACTGCACGGCGCCCCGGAGTTCGCCGGGGTAGCGCTGAGCGGAGCCGGGCCTGCGCTGCTGGGCATTGTGAGTGAGCGAACGACGCTCCACGCCGCAGAAGGCCGCCTCCGCCAGGTCTTAGGCGAAGACGTGGAGCTGTTGCCGGTGCGTGTCGGCGGCCCGGCGACGGTCGAGGTGCTTTGAATCGCCCCTGGGAGGGCAGGCTGCATCGTTCCGGGAGGCGTTGCATCTCAATGAATGCTGTATGACTGACAGGGTGGAGGCGTGATGGCGAATCAATTTGTGTCCGAGGTGAATGATGCGGAGTTTGAGGCGAAGGTGCTTCAGTCTGACACCCCGGTTCTTGTAGATTTTTGGGCAGCCTGGTGTGGTCCGTGCCGTGCGTTGGCGCCGGTGGTGGATCAGGTCGCCGCGGAAAACGATGGCAGGTTGAAGGTCATGAAGATGGACGTCGACAAGAACAACATGACCCCTGGCCGTTACGGAATTCGCGGTATTCCGGCGTTGCTGGTGTTCAAAGACGGCAAAGTGGCCGAGCAGATTGTGGGCTATGTGCCCAAGGACACCATCGATCAGACGCTCAAGCGCGTGCTGGTCTAAGGTTCGAGCGGATAGCAGAATGGATGACTGCGGCCCAACCTCTGAGGTTGGGCCGCTTCCGTTGCTGGGGCGGATGGTGCGGTTGAGGCTCGCTGCTACACTTGGCGCAGCATGCTGAACTGGTTGCTGCTACGCGGCGGGCTGATCGCCTTGTGCCTTCTGGCGAACAGCTTCTTTGTGGCCGCTGAGTTTGCCTTGATCAGCGTCCGCGAGACGCGGATCCAGCACCTGCTGGCGCGTAAGCGGCCCGCAGCCCGCACGGCACTGCGGCTGAAACAGCAGATCGACCAGGTCCTGCCGGCGGTGCAGCTTGGCGTAACCTTGGCGAATCTTGTGCTCGGCGGCGTGGGCGAGCCGACCTTGGCTCACGGGCTCCAGGTCTGGCTACAGACGCTTGCGTCCCGTGGCTGGCTGGTCCGGCATCCGCAGTTCATCTCGCATGTCATTGCCGTGCCGCTGGCGTTCTGCTGCATCACCTTCCTTGAGGTCGTACTGGGCGAGCTGGTGCCGAAGTCATTGGCGCTGCAGCGCGCAGAACGCATTGCGCTTGCGGTTGCAAGCCCTATCGATCTGTTCATTCGCATCACGCGGCCGGTAGTGGCGCTGCTGAATGCATCAGCGGCCCTGGTGCTGCGCATCTTCCGTGCCCCCCTGCGCGGGGAGTCTTCGGCACACTCGCCAGAGGAGCTCAAGTTGATGACCTCGGCCACGCGAAGGCTGGGTCTTCTGCCATCGTTTCAGGAAGAGATGGTGCATCGAGCGCTGGAGCTGGGCGAGGTCTCTGCCAGCGAAATCATGACGCCGCGTACACGCATCTTTTCGCTGCCCGCCGACATGCCGCTTGAGACTGCGAGTGCGCGCATCATCGAAGAAGAGCACTCTCGTGTTCCGGTGTATGACCCGGGGCGTGGGCGCGATGCGTTCATCGGCGTGGTCTATGCGAGGGACGTGTTTCGACTGATGCATTTTCAGGGTGTGGCGCTCAGCCTGGGTCGCGGCGGTGTCTCCGGGCTGGCGCTGCGGCAGGTGATGCGTGAGGTGCTCGTGGTGCCAGAAACCAAGCCCGCTCTCGAACTGCTGCAGGAGTTTCAGGAGCGCCGCCGGCAGCTGGCCATTGTCGTGGATGAGTTTGGGTCGACGCTCGGCTTGGTGACAGCGGAAGATGTCTTGGAGCAGGTGGTCGGGGAACTGGAAGACGAGTTCGACGATGGTCGTTCCATGGCGGCCATGGCCAGTGGTGGCAGCCTGGTGCTGGACGGCACCGTCACGCTGCGCGACATCACAACGCAGCTGCACTGGGAGTTGCCGCGCACGCCCGGCGCCGAGACGCTGGCGGGGCTGCTATTAACCAAATTCGGCCACATACCGGCGGTCGGTGAGGCACTGGACCTGAACGGTCGACGCTTCGAGGTGATCGCCATGGACCGGCATCGCATTGCGCGGGTCCGCGTCGAGACGCTGACGGAACCGGTGACGCCCGCGGCCCTGGCGGCCTTGCAAACACCCGCTGAGGCTGTCGTTTGAGGTCTGGATTCGGTCGTGGAGTCTTCGGCAGAGCGTTGCAGAGATTGCTGATCACCCTGCCTGCCCTGTGGCTGGTGGTGACGGTGGTTTTTTTGCTGATTCACCTGGTTCCGGGTGACCCCATTGTGCTGATGCTGGGCGAAGGTGCCTCGGCCGGAGACATCACCGCGCTGCGACATAGCTATGGTCTGGACCGGCCGCTCGGCGAACAGTATCTGGGTTACTGGCATGGTCTTTCGCGTGGCGACCTGGGACGTTCGGTGCGGCTGCATGACTCGGTGTGGCACCTGATCGCACAGCGTTATCCCTACACCGTCGCGTTGACGGCGGCAGCGATGTTGCTGGGTGCGGGCATTGCCATCCCGGCAGGCGTGGCGGCCGCGCGGCGGCGGGGCGCCTGGACAGACCGCGCGTTGAGCTTCGGCAGCCTGATTGGTTTGTCGCTGCCGAACTTCGCGCTGGGGCCGGTGCTGATTGTGCTGTTTTCGATCGGCCTGAAATTGTTTCCCGTATCCGGAGCAGGCTCGGGCGTTGTCGGCTTTTTATGGCATCTCGTCCTGCCGGCAGTGACGCTGGGCCTTGGCGTGGCCGCGATTCTGACGCGGATGGTACGCAGCGCGATGTTGGAGGAGCTTCGGCAGGATTACGTTCGTACCGCGAGAGCCAAGGGGTTGACGGAGCGTGCAGTGGTCTACGGGCACGCGTTGCCCAACGCCCTCACACCGGTGCTGACCGTGGTGGGTCTGCAGTTCGGGTCGCTGTTGGCGGGTGCAATCGTGACCGAGACGATCTTTGGCTGGCCGGGACTGGGCCGGCTCACGCTGTCGTCCGTGGTCAACCGCGACTACCCGCTGGCGCAGGGCTGCATTCTCGCAATAGGTATTACCTACGTAATCGTGAACTTTCTTACCGACTCGTTGTACGCTGTAGCCGACCCAAGATTACGTCAATCATTGCGTCCCTGAGGTAGTGATGGCATCTCTTCTTCACCGTTGCGGGTGGCTGCTCCCCTGTGCCGTGGCTTTCTTCTCTGGAGCCGCGCATGCCCAAATGATGGTGCCTGACGCGCCACCGGTAAGCGCACGGGAGCAGAGCTTTCGTGATGGCCACTTCGGCGTGCGTTTCCAGGTGCCGGAGGGCTGGACCCTGGCGCGCAAGGACCGCCTCGTCAGCACCTTTCACCTCGATGCGCGGTCTGCTTCCCCCAAGGCACAGATGCGCAGTGTGGCGGCAATCGACTTCAACCCCTACCCGTATTCGACCTTCAGCGGCGCGCTCTTTTACTTCAGCGTGGAGCCGCACACGACGGACGCGGAGTGCGCGCGCCAGGCCATCGGTGATGCCAAGCTCTCCGATATCCAGAACATTGGTGGCATGAGCTTCGTGCACGGGCACGACGAGCATGGGCAGATCTGTGTGGAGGCCCGCGATGAGGTGTATACGGCCTTCCGCAAGGGTTCCTGCTACCGCTTCGATCTGGCGATGAACACGTTTTGCTCGATCTCGAGTGGCGCCGCCGACATGACGGACACCCAGTTGGAGCAGATCGACCGGCGCATGGCGGAGATCCTTTCCACCGTGAAGCTGGACTGGACCAAGAGCGAGCCGCATGCGGTTCCGGTGCCCAAGCAGCCTGGCACCGATGGCGCACCGACCGATCCAAGAACACCCTTGCCGAACACGCTGCAGGGGGGACAGTAGAAGCGTTAGGTCTTCGCTGCCACTTTGTCCGCGACATGGAGCGTGACGATCTCTGCGCTCGCGTGGTCGTTCAGGGTTAAATTCGCGATTGTGATCGGCAGAGAAAACCGGCGTGGGCCGGCACTGCCCGGGTTGAGGTAGAGAACGCTTCCTCGTTGTTCGATGTTTGGTTTGTGACTGTGTCCGTAAATCACTGCGCTGATCCCCGCAGCTTCGGGCTTTATCTCGATCTCTGCAATTGAGTGCACGACGTAGATCAGATGGCCATTCAACTCGACGATCTCCGTTGCTGGGAGCGCGGCGCAGATCCCAAGCCGGTCGATATTGCCGCGGATGGCCGTCAGTGGCGCGAGCGAGCGCAGCTCCGCGAGGATGTCAGGATTTCCAACGTCCCCGGCATGGATGATGTGGTCAGCGCCGCGCAGGGCGACCAGAGCCTCGAGCCGCAGCAGACCGTGGGTGTCGGAGATGACGCCTACGCGCATAGTGACTGGGGCATCAACCGTTGCCAGCTATGCTGCGGTGAGGATCAAGGGCGTCCCGCAGGCCGTCCCCGACCAAATTAAACGCCAGCACGCAGAGTGCCACCGCAAAGGCTGGAAAAGAAACCAGATAGGGAGCTTCGAAGAGGTGCGATCGCGCCTCATTCAGCATGCTGCCCCAGGTCGCGGCCGGGGGCTGCACGCCTAGGCCCAGGAAGCTGAGCGTCGCCTCAGCGAGGACGGCCGCTGCCATGCCAACCGCAGCCTGCACCAGCAGGGGCTGGAGGACGTGCGGGAGGATCGAGCGCAGAAGAAGGCGCGCATCGCTTGCCCCGAGGGAGCGCGCAGCCTGCACAAACTCCCGCTCGCGGAGGGAGGCTACCTGAGCGCGCACCAGGCGGGCATAGCCGACCCAGGCCGGAAGTGCAAGCGCGATGATGAGGTCTGGCAGAGTCGGGCCAAGGAAGGCGACTACCGCAACCGCGAGCAGAATGCCCGGCAAAGCCAGAAAGGCATTACTCAGATAGACGTTGATGACTGTGTCAAGCCAGCCGCCGTAGAAGCCGGCAAGCGCTCCAAAGACAAGACCGATCAGCAACGAGATGGCTACCACCGAGATGGCTACACCCAGCGAGACGCGTGCCCCAAACAGCACACGCGACAACACATCGCGGCCCAGCGCGTCGGTTCCGAACAGGTGCACGGCCGATGGAGGGGAGAGCCGGTGCGCCAGGTCCAGCCCGGCGGGATCGAACGGCGACAGCAGGGGAGCGAACACAGCTGCTGTCCCGAACGCCAAAATAAGTGCGAAACCGCTTGCGGCGAGCCGTTGTTGACGCAGGTAGACCAGAAAGGTGTGCATGCCGAGGGCCGGTGTCGCTGCGGGAATCCAGTCACCTTTAGCGGTTCACCAGAGCAAAACAATGCTCTCATACAGTCGCCGCGACGAACGTCTGACCGGGGAGGGTATCTCTCATGCGTCCTTTAGGTGATTACCTTCGTCTTGACACCGCCGTACTCACCGCCGAGACTTTGGTTAAGCTTAAGAGCAGGTTGGTGCCGGAGCTGCAGGGGAGTCTGTCCGTTCGGGGCCATAGGGAGTTGATGTGGGCGTCAGTTTGCAGGGGGAGCGCGCGGTCGTTTGTGGCGCAGGTGGCTTCATCGGGGGGCATCTCGTGAAGGCATTACGAGCCGATGGGATTGATGTGATTCGGGCCGTCGATGTGAAGCCCCTGGAAGATTGGTACCAAGTAAGCGACGGTGTGCAGAATCTTTCGCTCGACCTTAAGGACTTCCAGGCGTGCCGGCAGGCAGCGGAGGGTGTTTCGATGGTCTACCAGCTCGCTGCCGATATGGGCGGGATGGGATTTATCGAGAACAACAAGGCGCTCTGCATGCTGAGTGTGCTGACCAATACGCACATGCTGATGGCTGCAAAGGATGCGGGGGTAAAGCGTTTCTTCTATTCGTCCTCCGCGTGCGTGTACAACGGCGAGAAGCAGACCAGCCCGCAGGTGGTTCCGCTCAAGGAGGCCGACGCCTACCCGGCGCTGCCGGAGGACGGGTACGGTTGGGAAAAGCTGTTCAGCGAGCGGATGTGCCGCCACTTTGAAGAGGATTATGGGTTAGTCTCTCGTGTGGCCCGCTATCACAACGTGTATGGACCCTACGGCACCTGGACGGGAGGCCGCGAAAAGGCACCGGCTGCGATCTGCCGCAAGGTGATCGAGGCAAAGCGCTCAGGAAAGCACGAGATCGAGATCTGGGGTGATGGCGAGCAGACACGGTCCTTCATGTACATCGACGACTGCCTGCGGGGCACCGAGATGATCATGGAGAGTGACGTCGACGTACCGATCAATCTTGGATCGAGTGAACTGGTGACGATCAACCAGCTGGTCGACCTTGCCGAAGACATCGGCGGCATCAAGCTGAAGAGGACCTACGATCTGACCGCGCCCAAGGGCGTAAACGGCCGCAACAGCGACAACACCATGATTATGGAGCGGCTTGGATGGGAACCGTCCATCAAGCTGCGTGCCGGGTTGGAGAAAACTTACCGCTGGATCGAGGAAGAAATTGTCTCTGGGGCCCGGAGCAAGTAGCGCACCTATGGCGATCACGGAACGCACCACGACGCGCATTCTCGGCATCGACTTCTTCCACGGTTCAGCCGAGGAAGCGGTCAGCACCATGCGTAAAGGCGGCCTTCTGGTTGTCCCGGCTGCACCTGCGTTGAAAGATCTGGACCTCAATGTGGACTACCGTACCGCGCTGCTGGAGGCGGACATGGCGCTAACGGATTCCGCTTTCATGGTCATGATTTGGAACCGCTTGCAGCGTGACCGCATCCGGCGGATCTCCGGTCTGGAATACCTGCGAGAGCTGCTGATGCACCCTGATGTCCGCGAGCCCGGGCAGACCCTCTGGATCATGGCGGGTGCTGAAAGTTCGGCCTGTAACCTCGAGTGGTTGCGCCAGGAAGGCGTGAACGTGCCCTCTGATTGCGTGTACCTGGCGCCAATGTATGGCGCGCACATCGAGGATCGCGCATTGCTCGACCTGGTGGAGCGTGTTCGGCCGCGCCACATTATTGTGACCATCGGCGGTGGAACGCAGGAGCGGCTCGGCTTGTACCTAAAGCGGAAATTGAGCTATTTGCCTGCAATCCACTGCATCGGGGCAGCCATCGCCTTTCTGAGCGGTGATCAGGTGAAGATTCCGGTCTGGGCCGATCGTTTCTATATGGGATGGCTTTTTCGCTCAATTTCGGAGCCGAAACGGTATGTTCCGCGCTACTGGGATGCGCGTAAGCTGCTGCGCCTGATGATGCTGCACCGGGGAGGTCTGCCGGCACTGCACCCCCGGGTGGCGCATCTTGACGCAAACCTGGCTGAGGTGCGTCCTGTGCCGCGAAGACTTTCACCCAAGGTCCGTGTCTGAGCTGACATGCCCATTCGATACGCCGCCCTGGCAGGATGCATGCTGTTCGCCGTGCCTTTAATGGCAGCGACGCCGGGCTCAGTAGCGGAACAATACCTCTTCCAGGCAGCCAATGCGGAGCGGATCGAGCGCGGTCTCACGCCCTTGGAGTGGGATAGCGATCTGTACCAGGCAGCCACGCTGCACGCCCAGGAGATGGCTGCTCGTGAGTCAATTTCACACCAGTATCCCGGCGAACCGGAGTTGTCGGCGCGGGCACAGTCGGCGGGAGCGCGGTTCAGCGTGGTGGCGGAGAACGTCGGAGAGGCGCCGTCGGCTGTGCGGCTCCACGATGCCTGGATGAACTCGCCGCATCACCGGGCCAATCTGCTGGACCCCAGCGTCAATCGTGTCGCGATCAGCGTGCTGCGTCGTGATGGCCAACTGTATGCCGTCGAGGACTTTGAGCGGAATGTAAGCCCGATGTCGTTCGATCAACAGGAGACGGCGGTTGCATCCTTGGTGTCCGCAGTGGCGCCGCTGGATGTGCAGGTCGGCAGTGACGACGCGCGGCAGACATGCGCGACGGACACGGGCTATGCAGGGGAACGACGGCCATGGTTCGTGATGCGTTTCACAACCAGTGAGCTGAATGTGTTGCCGGAGCAACTGAAGAGCAAGCTGTCGTCCGGCAAGTACCAGGTCGCCGCGATCGGAGCCTGCTCGCGCCGTACCGGTCGCTTTGCGAGCTACAACATCGCCGTTATGCTGTACCCGTAACAATCTTGACCTGCGCCGGAGGGTAGGTGGCGTCCTTTGACCCAAGCGGCCCGCTTTGCTATAAAGAAGTAGATGGACGGCCGCCCGGCTGTTCGCTTCCGGCTGATCCTGAGTAGCTCAATGGCAGAGCATTCGGCTGTTAACCGAAGGGTTGTAGGTTCGAGTCCTACCTCAGGAGCCATTCTCCTCCGGAAGCGCCCCCAGACATCCAAAGCTCTGTACCCCTAAGCACACACCTTGGCTTGCGAGCTGCCTACGGTATGCTGATTTGGCTGAGGCCTTTGTGGCTCATAGTCATTCCGCTTTGAGGCATCCATGCACATCGTCATCTTTGGCCTGACCGTCTCCTCGTCATGGGGCAATGGCCATGCCACGCTGTGGCGATCGCTGATCAAGGCAATGGTCCGGCGTGGCCATACGGTCGTGTTCTATGAGCGGGATGTGCCGTACTATGCAGGGACACGGGACCTGTGGAGCTTGCCTGCGGGCGCAATGCTGCGGCTCTACACGGGCTTTGAGGACATTCGCCTGGAGTCACGTCGTGCTCTCCGCGACGCCGACCTCGCCATCGTGACCAGCTATTGCCCGGATGGGCGCGAGGCCGCTCGCCTGCTGTTGGCAGACTGCCGCGGGGTTCGCGCGTTCTACGACATGGACACGCCGGTGACGCTGGACAGCCTCCGTGCGGCCAACGTTGTGGAGTACCTGCCCGCAGAGGGCCTAGACGCTTTTGACCTGGTACTGAGCTACACCGGTGGCCGTGCGTTGGAGGAGTTGCAGACGCGCCTGGGTGCGCGGGCGGTGGCCCCGCTCTATGGCTCGGTAGACCCGGAGACGCACCATCCCGTGGCGCCGGTGGAGGCCTTTCGTGCGCAGCTCTCGTACCTTGGCACCTATGCGGAGGATCGCCAGGCCGGGGTGGAGCGGCTTTTCATTGAGCCGGCGCGAAGAACCCCAAAGGAACGCTTCTTGATCGGCGGAGCGCAGTATCCGGAGACGTTTCCGTGGACGGCCAACATCTTTTTCACCGGGCACCTGGAGCCCGCGCAGCATCCGGCGTTTTTCTGCTCTGGGCGGGCGACCTTGAATGTGACCCGTCGCGCAATGGCGGAGTACGGCTATTGTCCCTCCGGACGTCTGTTTGAGGCTGCGGCCTGCGGTACCCCCCTGCTTTCGGATGGTTGGGAAGGGCTGGGTGACTTCTTCACCATCGGCGAGGAGATCCTGCAGGTGGACACCGCGGAAGACGTGTGCAACACGCTATCCTTGACCGACACGGAGCTGCAGCGAATCGCCCAAGCGGCACAGGCACGCGCCCTGGCCGAGCATACGAACGATCGCAGGGTGCTTGACCTTGAGCGGGCTTTAGAGCGAGCTCCGAGACGAGCTCCGGACCAGCACCAGAATGGGCCAGCTTCGGAGAGCCCGCGCGCGGTTGGAGCGATTTAGACGCGGTGGAAGGGATTGGCAGAGCAGGATGTGGGGCATCATTCCAGCCGCAGGTGCGGGGAGCCGGATTCAGCCGCTGGCATTCTCGAAAGAGCTTTTGCCGGTGGGCAGCCGGGTCGAGGGCGACGAGGAGCGGCCGCGCGCCGTCAGTGAATACCTTGTGGAGCGCATGATCCGCGGCGGCGCGGACAAGCTGTGCTTTGTGATTTCGCCGGGGAAAACGGACATCCTGGAGTACTACGGTTCAAGGCTGTGGGGCGCGGACATCGCCTATGTGGTGCAGCCGCAGCCGGGCGGCCTGTGCGACGCGATCTTTCGTGCGCTGCCGTTGATCCATCCGGAAGAATCCGTAGTGATCGGCTTGCCGGATACGGTGTGGTCGCCGGAGGATGGATTGAGCACCCTTCCGGATGACTGCCTGTCATTTCTGCTGTTTCCGGTAGAGCGTCCGGAGCTCTTCGACGCCGTGGTGACGGACGAGGCCGGCGTGGTATGCGAGATCCAGGTGAAGCGGACCGGTGCAACCTCCCATTGGATCTGGGGTGCCATCAAGATGCCCGGCCACGTGCTGCATGCGCTGTACGCGCTGTGGTGCCTGCCCGAGCGCCGCGACGAGTATATCGGCACGCTGGTAAATGCGTGGCTGGCGGAAGGCGGCCATGCGCTGGGTGTGCGGAACGGCAGGGCCTACGTGGATGTCGGTACACTGCACGGATACCGCGCGGCGATACGGCTCCTGCAGGAGGGAAGTTCACTCGCGGAGCAGATGCAAGTCGAAACGCCGGCTTACGGTACGTCAGCAGAAGAATTACGGGAGAGCAGAGAAGCGCATGATCGAGACACAACCGTCGCAGGCTGATTGTTCCGCAAGCGCGATGACCGACGCACAGCTTGCCCAGCGCATCGACGAGATCGGCCCTTGGTTCCACAACCTCCGCTTGCGCGGCATTCGGACGGCGCCGGAGCACTTCCTGGGCAACTACCCGGAGGTGAAGTTCGACAGCTTTCGTCATGCGCTGCCGACGGATCTCACCGGTAAGAGCGTGCTCGATATCGGGTGCAACGCCGGGTTTTATTCATTTGAGATGAAGCGGCGCGGCGCGGCCCGTGTGCTCGGCATCGATACCGATCCGCACTACCTGCGGCAAGCGCGCTTCGCGGCCGAGGTCGCCGGTGTTGAGGTGGAGTTTCGTCAGCTGCCCGTTTGGGAGATTGCCCGGCTCGGTGAAAAGTTCGACCTGGTGATCTTTATGGGCGTGCTCTACCACCTGCGGCACCCGCTGCTCGCGCTGGACCTGATCCATGAGCACGTGGCAAAGGATCTGTTGCTGTTCCAGAGCATGCAGCGCGGCAGCCGCGAGATCGCCGACGTTGCCGAGAATTACGACATCAACGAGACGGCGTTTTTCGACGATCCCGGCTACCCCAAGATGCACTTCATCGAGCGGCGCTATTCGGATGACCAAACTAATTGGTGGGTACCGAACCGGGCCTGTACGGAAGCGATGCTGCGCTCCTCAGGGTTCGTCATCCAGGCACAGCCGGAGCATGAGGTCTATCTCTGCCGTTGGCGTCCCGTGGAGGTTCCACCCGATGGGCCACATGCGGTGTATCCGGCAGCCTCTCCAGGCGCTCAGGACCAGTGACGGAGAAAATCGCACCGGGAGCGGTTCGCGCGCCCGAGTCGTTGGCGGATGTGGCCGAGGCAGCACTCGCGGACCAGCAGTTCGAGCGAGCGATCGCGCTCTTTGACGCCGCTGAGTCCGAGCTGGCCGACCCTGACCGTTGCGCCGGCGGGCGATGGCTGGCTCACATGCAGCGGGGTCAATTCCGGGATGCGTGGCTTGAGAGTGATGCGATCCGCAGGCGGGACGCGCCCGACCCGCACCGCTTCTGGACCGGTGAAGACCTCCGCGGGCGCCGCGTCATACTGCGCAGTCTCCATGGCTTTGGTGACGCTGTGCAGATGTTTCGCTTTCTGCCGCGTTTGAAGGCGGTCGCGTCGCACCTTGTGGTCGAGGTTCCGCCACGTCTGCTCCTCCTGGCACCCTGCTTTGAAGGGATGGGTGAGGCGATCACCTGGGGGGAGTTGGCGCCCGCGGTGCCGCCCGGCTGGGACGTGCAAGTTGAAGTCATGGAGTTGCCATACCTGCTGCGTGTGACGACGGACGACCTCGCGCCACGAGACGGGTATCTGCAGCTACCCGCGCCGGAACAGGAAGCGGTCAGGGCCCGGATGGGCGCGCGCTGCTCGCCCCGTGTGGGCGTAGTTTGGGCAGCAGGGAAGTGGAACCCCGCGCGATCAATCCCGTTCGACGCATTCCGTGATTTGCTACAGATTCCAGGCGTGGAGTTCTGGAGCTTGCAGGGTGAGCCGGAGTGCAAGGACTGGAGCGCGGTCGCTTCGGAAGCGCGTCGCGATGTGCGCGAGCTCGGTGACGGCATCCTGCGGCTTGCGGCTGCCATTGAGCAGATGGACCTGGTCATTACGGTGGACACGCTGGCCGGTCATCTGTCGGGAGCTCTGGGCGTGCCGTGCTGGCTGTTGCTGCAAAGCCACGCCGACTGGCGTTGGCTGTGCGGCAGGAACGATACGCCGTGGTACCCGTCGTTGCGGCTGTGGCGGCAGGCAACCGCCGGAGATTGGGACGGCTTGATCGC
>CAXTFS010000074.1:0-12298 GCA_964243395.1 uncultured Acidobacteriaceae bacterium
CATGGGCGCGCCGCCGGCAGAGGCTGCTGTGGAAATATGCAAAATCGCCAAAAGCAGCGATTTCACACATTCCCACAGTACGACCACTACGGCTCTATACTGACACTTCTACTTGGCAGAAGTAGAGACATTTCTAAATGGCAGCAACAGCGCGTGTAGCGCCCAAGTAGAAATGGTTCTGGCGCATATTTGGTGATGAGCTGATGTGTTCCCGCGGGGCGTTAGGTGTGGGCGATTCTTAGCCGTTCTGAAGGACGCCGAGACGCAAAAGATCGAAGCCGGCTCTGCCGTACTTCTGGCGTGTAATGAGCTTGAGGCGATGCACTTGCCCTTCGACGTGACCCTGGCTCCACGAAAGCCTGAGTGCTTCGCAAACGGCGTCGATGTCCCGTTCGAGTCCAGCAGCGAAGCTCGCCAGTGCGGTACCTCGTGCAGCGTGGAGCCATGCTGGCAGCGCATTCAGGATGCGGAAGAAGCTTGTGTCAAGCTTGCCGACCCGGCCGATCTCGGGTGACTTCCGGTACACCTCTTCCAGCATGCCTTTTGCGGATGGCGCGGCCTTGCGGATGAGCCACACGACTGTCGTGGCGAGGCGCGCAGAGCCGACCGTTCGGGTGGGCTCGCAGCTCTGGTCCGATAGTTGCGGCGCTGCCGAAGCCGGTAGCGCACGCTGTTGACCTGTCCCTGGAAGCCCTGTTCGCGCAGCTCACGCCAGAGCCTTGTTGAGCTGCCACAGCCTTCTTTCAGTCGCTGATCGAGATAGCTTGCATGGTCGTCCAGGATGGACTCACGAACAGGAGGCCTCGCTTCCGGATAGACCTCAGCGGTCCTGAACTTCTTTACTGTTCGGTGATCGAGGCCAAGCTGCCGTGCGAGTTCCTGGTCCGGAGCGCCTGTCTTGAGGAAGAGCTCTCGCACCTGTTCCCATCGCTCATACCGCCACTGCCGGTTGGCTTGCTGAACCAGCAGCTCGCGCTGGCTCCAGGCAGCGATGGGAGCCGGAGCAACGGCGGCTTGTTCGGGCTGGCTGGAGCTCGCTGCCTGCGAAAACAGGCGATGATGCGGTGCAATCGCGCGACACAACGCCTCCGTTAGGTCCGTAAACACCTTGCGCCGGCAACCTGGCTCCACACAGAAGAACCTTCGTGTCTGCAACTGAAGTACAACCGGAACACCATCCCACGGCAGGTCGGCCAAGCGCCGGCCGTACCGGCTATGCACCTTACGGGAGAGAGTTCCACAAACAGGACAGGTGACGGAAACACGGCACGTCTTCAGCCGCATCTCGATAGATCCAGCGACGTGGCCAAGGCAGACCAACTCGACTTCCGCAATACCAGTGACCAGCGTTCCATGGCACATAGGCGGGGAACGGAGATCGCCAGAGCTACCTCTGTCCTACGCCTCAACGCGGTCGCTGGAAAGAATCACCAAATGTGCGCCAGAACCGCGATAATGTCGTAGTTCTGCAAAGCCAAAGTGTCGCCGGATGATCCTTGGAACACGGGATTGTGAGCGAAGATTGGGCTGGCTACAGATGAGCAAGCAGGAGTTACGGCGGGTTGAGGTGTTGACCGAGGTGCTGGCAGGCCGGCGGACGACGGAGTCGGCGGCGGTGCCCTGATCCACAAGTCACGAGGCCGGCCGGCGAGCAACAAGCTGGGATCGGGCGTACGCGAGCTGGTGCTGGAACTGGTCCGGCAGAACTACCGTGACTTCGGGCCGACGCTTGCTGCCGAGATGCTGCTTGATCGTCATGGCATCGAGGTGTCGCGCGAGACGCTGCGCAAGTGGCTGGTCGAGGCTGGGGTTTGGCTGTCCCGCAAGCAGCGACGGACGTTCCACCAGCCCAGGCTGCGACGTGAGCGCGTAGGCGAGCTGGTGCAGATCGACGGAAGCGAGCACCGTTGGTTCGAGCAGCGCGGCGAGCCCTGCACGTTGCTGGTCTTCATCGACGACGCCACCAGCCGGCTGATGCAGCTACGGTTTGTGCCGAGCGAGACCACGGCGAGCTACTTCGAGGCGCTTGACGGCAACCTGAAGGCGCACGGCTGCCCCTGTTGCCTTCTACTCCGATAAGCACTCTGTCTTCCGCGTGACAAGGCCGAAGCCAAGGGTGGCGCTGGGATTACGCAGTTCGGCCGTGCGCTTGGCGAGCTCAACATCGAGATCATGTGTGCCAACTCGAGCCAGGCCAAGGGCCGGGTCGAGCGGGCGAACCGGACCTTGCAGGACAGGCTGGTGAAGGAACTGCGGCTTGAGAACATCTGCGATGTGGCTGCCGGCAACGCCTTCCTGCCCGAATTCATTAAGCGGTTCAACGAACGCTTCGCCTTGCAACCTGCCAAGCTCGGCGATCTGCATCGGCGGCTCAGTCGGCCGACGAGCAGGATCGACGACATCCTGTGCAAGCGCGAGCTCCGTCACGTGAGCCAGCAGCTCAGCTGGCATACGACCGGAAGCAGATCATCTCGAACGTAGCGCGATCGCCGACAAGCTCGCCGGCCAGTACATCAAGGTCTACGACTTCGCCGATCGGCCTCTTGAGCTGCGGTGGAAAGGGCACTCGCTTCCCTACCGCGTCTTCTCGAAGCGCATGAGACCGCCTATCTAGGATTTGTGGTTGTCAGTAGAGAGCCAAAGCTCGGCATCGCAGGTACCATAACGGATAGTTCGGTAAGGTTGCGGCACTGAGATCAACCCATCATCAAAACACAACCAAGGAGAAGCATCCTGGGGCAGGGACACCCTGGAACAGACCTGCCTCCGAAGCGCGCGGCGATAGGCTGTACGTAGAATGCCCCGCTTTGGAAACGCAATCGCTAAAATACAGGATGAAAGACTGACAACTATAGAAAGGCGACTCATACTGTCGCTCAAAGAGCGCCTGAAATGCTGAACAACCTCTTAGAACGGGTTTACGATGACTTTACACAGCTTGCTGCTTTCATCTGTGGAACCCCCATGTCGATGGCTACTTTTGTTGAGGAAGATGGAAATTGCAGCTCCGCAGTCCATCGATCGCTGTATAAATCCACCCGCGACCGAGGCCTTCATGCTCCCACCCTCTCGGCAGCTAAGACTTTTGTTGTCGACGACGCCACCAAAGACCAACGTTTTGCCGGCGATCCGCTCGTTACTTTAGCTGGCGTCCGCTTCTACGCAGGAATCACGATCGTCAGTAGCGAAGCGCTTGTTCTAGGTACTTTGTCTTTAACAGACACCCAGCCGCGCACGCTTTCGGAATCGCAACTCCGGGCGCTGGAGCAGCTTGCCCGACAGGCGTCCAGCGTGCTGGAAGATCACGCTTCATCTCATAAAGCTGCGCAATCGAAGGCCGCGGCAAGTGCTGCTTGCGAAAAAGCCGAACAGGCTCGCGACCGCTTGCAGCTTTCCCTCGATGCGGCAGGCGTTGCGACCTGGTTCTACGACCCCGCGCGAAATATCGTGGGAGGCGACGCCCAGATGAGAACGTTTTTCGGTCTAAACCTTCATGAAGGGCCGGCCGCATTATGGCTGTCCGCTGTCCTGGAAGCTGATCGATCGCGCGTTGCGAAAGAGTTTGAGGCGAGTTTACTTGGCGCTCCCTACGACACCAGCTACCGCGTTGAGGCCGGCGGTTGCATTCGCTGGCTCCATGCCAGGGCGAAGGTAACGCCCCGGCACGACGGCACTGTCTTGATGGTTGGCATCTGCGAAGACATCTCGCGAGAAGAGTCGCTCGCCGCTGACCTGGTCGAGACGGAACAGCGTTTGACAACGGAACGACGCCTGGCAGCGGAGCGTTTGCATCTGGAAAGCGAACGTCTGCAGATGTCGCTCGCGACGAGCAACGCTACTTCGTTTGAATGGATTTCAGCCACCGATGAGGTGAGGTGGAGCGGTATGGCACCATTCGGTGTCGACCCTGCCCGCATTCCGACCGGCGCTTCCGCTATCGAGTATGTTCATCCTGACGACCGTGCCGGCCTGAGCGCGGGCCTAACGCAGGCGCTTGAGGATGGCCAACCCTATGCCTACGAGTACCGTGCACTCTGGTCAGACGGCTCGGTCAGGTGGGTACGGACGGCCGGACGGGCCTTGAAACAGGCTGAAGGCTGGACACGCTTCCTGGGCGTCAACACAGACATTACCGAGCGCCGGCTTTCAGAGGAAGCGCTGCTGCAAACGGAAAAGCTGGCGGCCGTCGGGCGCATGGCTTCCGTCATTTCGCATGAAATTAATAATCCGCTGGAAGCTGTCACCAACCTCTTGTACATTGTTCGTTCAAGCCCGAGCCTGACCCGCGAAGACCGGGAGCACCTGGAGCTCGCGGACCGCGAACTGGCGCGCGTGAGTCAGATCACCTCGCAGGCTTTGCGCTTCCACCGAAACGGAAGCAGCGTCATCGTGATCGATGCGGACATCATCGTGCAGGAACTTCTGTCTTTATACCGAACCCGCTTGACCGCTTCCGAGATCAAGGTGTGGCTGGACCTGCAGGAAGACGTGCGCTTTCAGGCGTACGAAGGTGAAATTCGACAGGTGCTCAACAACCTGTTCGGCAACGCGTTCGATGCGATGCGGAAAGGTGGGGTCCTTCGCATTCGAACCCGCTTTGCGAGTGACCCAAAAACAGGCGAAAAGGGTGTCAGCATTACGATTGCCGACAATGGCCAAGGCATTCCTCTCGAAGCGCGCGGCCGTGTCTTTGAGGCTTTCTACTCTACAAAGGGTATCAATGGAACAGGTCTTGGCCTTTGGATCTCAAAGCGCATCGTACACAAACACAAAGGCAGGTTAACCTTTCGAACGTCCCTAGGGCTGCGTCACGGCACCGCTTTCCGCCTCTGGGTACCCCTCGAAGCAGATCCCACGGCGGGAGAAGAGCTGGGCTGAACGCAAAAGCCGCCGTGGTATGACATCGGCAAAGGTTTACATGGAGCTACTTCAAAACAGTTTCGCGTCGTCGCAACAGCGCAAGTTCCGCCTGGACACGTTCAGTCTCAATGACATGATCCAGTGCGGACAGGACGTGCGTGGGATGACCGACTCGCGCAGCATGGAAGCCGTGTCGCAGCGGTTGACGGAGTACCTGTATGCAGCTTTGATTGATGCCGACGGACGGCCGGCGTGCGCGCTGGTCCGCTGCTTCAAAACCAGCCAGCCAAACTCTTTGCCGGCCGAACTCCGTAGTCTTCACCCCGGGCAAAGCAATGGCACGGATAACAGCGAGCCGGTACCGGACACACCCTTTCTCGTGCTGCTCGGCACAAAAGGGGAAGACAGCAAGTGGAGCGATCGGAGACACTCGGCGGGCCACCAGGCAATACCCCTCAAGAGCGTCGAGGCCGTGGGGAAGGCGCCGATGATCGCGCAACTGTTCGAGGAGATGGGTCTGCGGGTTGCCGAAGTTTTGGCACCGAGCGACAGTTTTCTTCTGGAATCGGAGAAGCGGGCCTTCAACGTCTTTCATGTGCCGGTGGCATTGGGGAGTCGCTATGTGCCGGGTCAGAGCTTCGTCGAGGAGCATTCCATCGCGTCCGTGCTGGGTTTCGGCGGTCTCTTACCGACAGGGGACCTTTTCGCGCTCATTCTTTTTTCCAAGGTTCCCATCACGCGCGCCATCGCGGAGTTGTTCCGTACCGTGGCCTTGAACGCGAAACTGGCCTTGTTGCCTTTTGCACGCGGACCTGTCTTCGAAGAAGAAGTGGCCGGTTTTTCCGTCTGCGATCCCATGCAGGAACGTGAAAGGCGGCGTGTCGAGAACGCCACGTATCGCCTGTTGATGCCTACATTGGAGGACATCGCCATGCAGCAGACAGTCAAGCTTGGCGACGCGTTGCAAGCCGCTGAATCGGCAAACCTGGCCAAGAGCGTGTTCCTCGCCAACATGAGTCACGAGTTGCGGACGCCGTTATCGGCGGTCATCGGGTACAGCGAACTCATCGAAGAAGAGATGGAGGCGTCCGGACAAGATGCTTCCCTAAATGACGTTCGGAAGATACAAGCGAATGCCCGGCACTTGCTTTCGTTGATCAGCAACGTGCTGGACATTTCCAAGATCGAAGCGTCCAGGATGACCACAACGGCCGAGACGTTTGATATAAAAGGTTTCCTCGATGAGATTGAGAGCACGATGACGGGGCTGGTTCAGCAGAAAGGAAACAAATTTCGCATTGAAAACGACTGTGAACTCGGCTCGATGAATACAGATCAGGTCAAGGTACGCCAGTGCCTCATCAATCTGATCGGAAATGCGGCGAAGTTCACGGAAAACGGCAGCATCACAGTGCTCGTAGACCGCTACGAAGAAATGATCACGTTTGCTGTCCGGGACACAGGCATCGGCATGACGGTCGAGCAGATCGGGCGGCTGTTCGAGCGCTTCAGTCAGGCAGACAGCTCCACCACCAGACGATTCGGCGGAACGGGGCTCGGCCTTGCTTTGACCCGAAGTCTAAGTGACCTGCTTGGAGGAGACGTACAGGTCACCAGCATTCCGGGCGAGGGGTCCACCTTCGAGCTACGGATTCCGGCGACCCTCCCGGCACACCTCCGCAGTGAAAACCCTTGATGTGACGGAACCTTGTCCAAATTTCCAACGCCGAGAGAATAGGTCATCTGCCGGGTGCTCTAGAATCGGATTGAGGTTGTGTGTGCGAATCCTGCTGGTAGAAGACCATGAAGAACTCTGGGATTTTCTTTCACGCCGTCTGCAGCGACGCGGTATCGAAGTTTCCGTAGCAAAAGACGGGGAAGAGGGCTTGACGGAGTGCCGGCGTCTACTTCCCGATGTGCTGCTGCTTGATATGAATTTGCCGAAGATGGATGGATGGACGGTGGCGCGAGCGCTGAAGGCTGACCCAGCTACCCAGGGTGTGCGCATCATCGCCCTGACGGCGCATGCCATGTCGGGCGACCGGCAGAAGGCATTGGATGCCGGGTGTGATGACTATCATGCGAAGCCGGTGGTCTTTGCGGATCTGTTGGCTCAGATCGAAGCGCTTGCAAGGTGAGCCAGACACAGCGGTAGAGTGCTC
This sequence comes from uncultured Acidobacteriaceae bacterium, assembly GCA_964243395.1. GTDB lineage: Bacteria > Acidobacteriota > Terriglobia > Terriglobales > Acidobacteriaceae > Granulicella. The sequence goes on from CAXTFS010000074.1 coordinate 7,023, forward strand.
TGATAGGTTGGAAACGCAGCAGGATGGTGGCGGGAAACAAAATGGAAACGACAGATTCGAGGATTGTGGGACAAGGTCTCGCCGCGGATGTGATGCGCCAGTACGATTGGAGCAGCCACCCGCTCGGCCCGGTCGAGACATGGTCGGTCACGCTGGTGGACATGGTGAATTTGGCCCTGGCGTGTCCGCTGCCAATCCAGGTTCTCTGGACCGACGAACTCTATACGTTCTACAACGACCCCATGCTACAGTTCATCCATGACCGGCACCCCCACGCTCTTGGCTTGCCTTACCGGGAAGTTTGGCCGGACGCCTGGGACAACGTCAAGGAGCAACTAGGGTCCGTTCTTCGGACAAGCAGAAGTGTCAGTTTTGAGAGCGTTCCCCTCAATCTGCTGCAGAATGGCGTGCTGGAATTGATGTACTGGACGTACTCCTTCAGCCCGATCTTCGATCACGATCGCAAGCTCTGCGGCATCTTGAACATATGTCAGAACGTCACGGGCCAGCGCCGCGCAGAAGATCAGATGCTGCAGGCCAAAGAAGATGCTGTCGCGGCCAACCGGGCTAAGAGTGAGTTCCTGGCGAACATGAGCCATGAACTGCGAACGCCTCTTTCCGCCGTGATCGGCTACAGTGACTTGCTCGAAGAAGAGATGGAAGATTCCGGCAACGACTCTGGCTTACGCGACATTCGCAAGATCCAGACCAATGCGCGACACCTTCTTTCGCTGATCAACGACGTGCTCGACCTTTCCAAGATCGAAGCTGAGCGGATGACGACGTACGCCGAAGATTTTGCCGGTGACGCTCTGTTGGATGACGTCCGGACGACGATGCAGGGGCTCGTCGAGCAAAAGGGCAACGTGCTGGCCGTTCGCGCGGAGGGTGATCTCGGGACCTTGCACACCGACCAGGTCAAGGTTCGGCAGTGCCTGTTCAATCTGGTCGGCAATGCGGCCAAGTTCACTGAGCAGGGGACAGTCAGCGTGATCGGCAGCAGAGAGGGCGACACGCTGATTTTCGCCATCAGCGATACAGGCATCGGTATGACCGAGGAGCAGACCGCAAAGCTCTTCCAGCGCTTCACTCAGGCGGATGCTTCCACCACGCGGCGCTTTGGTGGAACCGGGCTTGGTCTATCGATAACTCGAGCATTTTGCCAGTTGTTGGGTGGAGAAATCTCGTTGACGAGTGAATACGGGGTCGGGACCACCTTCACGATCCGGATCCCCGCTATCCTCCCAGAGCGACTCGATTCTTCGCACTCCGACGAAGAGAAGACAGAATCCCAGGGGAAACATCTCGTGCTGGTTATCGACGATGATGCCTCGCAGCGGGAGCTGATGACGCGTTTTCTGGAGCGCGAAGGCTTTGCGGTGCGGGTTGCCTCCGACGGCAGGGGCGGCTTGGCGCTGGCTCGTGAGCTGAAGCCGCGAGCCATTCTCCTGGACGTCATGATGCCGCAGATGGATGGCTGGTCAGTTTTGAGCACGCTCAAAGCCGACCCGCAGCTGGAGCGGATCCCGGTCGTAATGGTCACCTTTGTCAATGAGCCGGGACTGAGCGAGTCTTTGGGCGCGGCGGAACTTGTCCTGAAACCGGTCGAATGGGACCATTTGAAAAAGGTGATGGAACGGTTTCGCGGCGAGACGGGAGACATCCTCATCGTCGATGACGACGTCGATGCGCGCGCAAGGCTCCGGACAGTGTTGCAGCGCGACGGATGGAGCACGGCAGAGGCAGGAAACGGCAAGGAGGCGCTCGACGCTGTGCTTCACGCGCCACCGCAGTTAATTCTGCTCGACTTGACGATGCCGATCATGGACGGCTTCACCTTTCTTCACGAACTGAGGCAACATCCCGGATGTTCGGATATTCCGGTCATTGTGCTGAGCGCACGCAGCTTGAATGCCGAGGACCGTAAGAAGCTGGAAGGCGCAGACCGGGTCCTCAGGAAAGGTGAAACGAGTATCAGGGCATTGGCAGGCGAGCTTCGCTCCTACGTTGCCAAGCATGACGGCTCGTCCTGAAGGCCTTGGTAGCACCGGTTAGGCCGTCAGACTTCTACACCGTGCTTTTGCCGTGGTTGCGGCATCCAAGGGTGAGTACCGGAGAGGGTCGCCGCCGGTGCTTCACTCGTCTGCCGGAGATTCGATTTACATGCGTTTGTTGCTTGTGGAAGATCATGAAGAGCTTTGGGATTTCCTTTCGCGGCGCCTGCAAAGGCGTGGTTTTGAAGTGACCATTGCAAAGGATGGCCAGGAGGGCCTTGAAAAGGCACGCGAGTTGCACCCGGACGTTATGTTGCTGGACATGAACCTGCCGATCATGGATGGCTGGACCGTGGCGCGAACTTTAAAGTCGGATCCCGCGACCGCCTCCATCCCCATGATCGCGTTAACGGCCCATGCCATGTCCGGCGACAAACAGAAAGCCTTGGACGCCGGTTGCGATGACTATCATGCAAAACCAGTGCAGTTTGCGCAGCTGCTCACTCAGATTGAGACTCTCGTCGCACCGAGGAATGGCGCATAACGATGGCTTCCCTTCCCGAAGCTTCGCACGCGCTGCTCGCTTTTGCGGCTGCAAGCGGTGCGGAGACGCTCCAATTTGACGGCGCCGATGTTTCTCCGAATGCGCTCGCAGGACTTCCGTCACCAGCAGTGGGAGCATGGAGGCTCTCCGGCGCGGGGCTGGACCTGGAAAGCAGAACCCTTTCCGGGGCGAGTCTGCGGTCCGCGAACCTTTCCGGCGCGAACCTGCGGGACGCAAACCTGTCCGACGTGCGGGGCAGCGGTCTGATCCTGCGTCGAGCACAACTCGAAGGCACGCAACTTGACGGGATCGACTTGGTCGGAGCCGACCTGACGGAGGTGAGCGCGGGCGAGGCAAGCTTTCGTGGAGCCATGCTGGAAGACGCCAAGGTGAGCAAGGGACAGTTCCGTTTCGCTAATTTCACGGAGGCCATTCTCGAAGGTGCCGATCTGACGGAAGCCGACCTTTGGGGTGCCAACTTCTGCAAAGTCTCTGCAACCCGCGCAGTGTTTCACAAAGCGCGCCTGGATGAGAGCAGCTTTATCGAAGCGGATATGCCGGGCACTGACCTTTCCGGCGCAAGTCTCCGGCGAGCGAACCTGTCCGGCGCTCAAATGACCAACGTGAACCTTCGAGACGCAGTGCTCGAGGGCGCCAACCTTTCCGGCGCGGATTTGACCGGCGCAAGCCTTCCTAATTTGTCCCTGACGGGGTGTGACCTTACCGGGGTCTCATTTGCAGGGGCCTGGCTTGAGCGTACCCGCATGCGTGCCCAACAGCTGGGAGGTCTGGTCGGCGAAGAACGTTCCGGCAATTTGGCCGGCGCAATCGACAGTTATGTCGTGCTGGAAAGGAATTTTCTATCGCTTGGCTTGTCGGAGGATGCACGCTGGGCCTACTTGCGTAAGCGCAGGGTAGCGCGGCGGCTGCACTGGCTGGAATCCAAGGCTCACTTTGACTTGAGGCAGTGGGCGGCTGCGGGGTTCGCAGGCTTGCTTTGGCTCAGCGATACGCTTGCCGAATGGCTCTGCGACTACGGCGAAAGTCTGGCCCGTGTCGCCCGCGCTTTCGGCTGCATCTGGATAGGTTTTGCCCTACTCTACTGGCTTACCGGCAGCCTGCACCTGAGGGAAGGTTTTGCCACAACCCACCTGGCAAGTCCCGTGAACTACCTGCTCTTCAGCCTGGATTCCATGACAACCGTCGGAACTTCGGAGGTTCCGCTCCGCCCTAAGGCAGAATTAGGCATTCTTCTGTCAAGTCTCCAGACTGTCCTCGGAACAATCCTGTTGGGTCTGTTCGGCTTCGTCCTGGGAGCGCGAATCCGAAACTAACAGCACGCGGGAAAAGCTAATCTGATTGGCTGAGAAGGTGGGCGAGTTTACGATTCCGAGTCCGAGCACATTTGTCAGGGCTGCAAAGATGCGGTTATGCCACCCAACAGGGGGTGGAGCCAGAACCCGAGAGCGCGGTGTGACATACTCATTCGTCGCATGCTTTACCTCACCGGGTGAACTCCAGACGCGCTGCCTCCTGCGTCTTTCTCGCATCGAACCCGCATGGCCTCTATCCGCGATGTGACCTATGACCTTCTGCGCAAGTTGAAGTTGACTACGATCTTTGGCAATCCTGGTTCTACGGAAGAAAGCTTCCTTCAGAACTTTCCAAAGGATTTCCGCTACATCCTTGCGTTACAGGAAGCAGCTGTCCTGTCAATGGCAGATGGCTATGCCCAGGCCACCCGCAGACCCGCGCTTGTAAACGTGCATACCGCGGCGGGGATGGGAAACCTGATGGCCAACCTCACGACTGCATTCCAGAACAGAACGCCACTGATCGTGATGGCGGGTCAACAGACTCGCAAGATGCTGCTGTTGGAGCCGTGGCTGACCAACGTGGACGCAACGCGGATGCCAAGGCCCTGGGTGAAGTGGAGCTATGAGCCCAAGCGGGCTCAGGATGTTCCCGCGGCGATCATGCGGGCGTATGCGGCCGCATTGCAGCCGCCGCAGGGACCCGTGTTTCTTTCGATTCCGCTAGATGACTGGGACGAGGAAGCCGAGGGTGATGCCGTGGTGAGGACGGTGAGCCGGCGGACGGCACCCGACCCCGAGAGGTTGTTGGAGTTCGCCCGTCGAGTGGATGCGAGCAAGCACCCGGTACTAGTCGCGGGGGCGGCGCTCGACAAAATCGAAGTAGTAGGAGCCGGGTGGAACGCCGTCGTCCAACTGGCCGAGCATCTTGGCATTCCGGTGTATGCCGCTCCGGGTTCAGAACGGGCTGCGTTCCCGCAGTCGCACCCGCAGTATCAGGGCGCCCTGCCCTTTGCCATCAAGCCGCTGTCCGACAAGCTGAAGGGACACGATCTGATCCTGGTCGCAGGCGCGCCGGTCTTTCGCTACTACCCGTATGTTCCCGGCGACTACCTTCCCAAAGGCGCGGAACTGCTCCACCTGACCGATGACGCGGACGAGGCGGCGCGGGCACCCGTTGGAGACAGCCTGCTTGGATGCCCGGTGCTTGCACTGGAACAGCTGAAAGCTCTGACAAAAACACGTAAGCCCGATTTCGAAGAGAAGAAGTCGAAACCGATCGAAGTGCCAAGCGGCCAGGACGGAGAGCGAACGCCGCTGACGCCGGAACAGTTATTCGCGCTGCTCGAATCGATCGCACCCGATCATGGAATCGTCGTCGGGGAATCTCCGTCAAATATGAGGGCCCTTGCGGAAGCCTGGAAG
>CAXTFS010000075.1:0-12297 GCA_964243395.1 uncultured Acidobacteriaceae bacterium
ACAGTAGTCAAAGGAGCTCTGCGATTCCCGGCGGCGGGAGGTTCGATCACCTTCCGATCGTTGCGAGCAGCTTACGCTATGGAAGACGGAGACATTCTATTGTGGCGCGATGGGAGGCGCGCGTAGCCGCGACCACTCGCAATGCAACTGCGAGACCATCTCTGCTGCCCAGATAAGTGCAAGGGGCGCGCCTGTAAGACGTCGTAAGTGCAAGCTATCCAAGCTGTCGTATCCCGGGATCACTCAAGAAGCGCTGCAAAGAAATGTGCCGAGTCGCACGCTGACCCTCTCCCGGAAGTGGCTGCACTCGCGTATATGATCGGGAAACTACCTGGATCCTCTCGGCATTCCGGAAAGACGGTCACTGGCTTGCGGCAACTTCATCTCGGAACGCCGCAAATCGCGTCCAACGGTACGGCGCGCAGCATCAATCGGGATATCATCCTGGAGCTTATCCGTGCTCGTCAACCTGTCTCACGGGTAGAGTTAGCTCGTTCTTCCGGTCTGCAACCCAGCACCGTCTCAGAAATTGTGGAACAACTGCTCGGCGAGGGCTGGGTGCGCGAAGGTGCACTCGTCCGTGGAAGCCGCGGCCGTCCGTCAACCATGTTGACGATCAACGAAGCCATTCTTACGTTTGCTCTGGATATTCGTCCCGATCGTGCGATCCTTGCGATCGTCGATCTGGCAGGAAGGTTTTTGCTGCGCGAAAACGTCATGACTGTGTCCGATCCGGAACAGTCGATGGCGCGCATCATCCAGCGCATGCAGGCGATGCGGTTGAAGTACCCGAACAGCCGCTTCGAAGGGATCGGGGTCAGCGTTCCGGGTCGCGTACACCCCGTAACGCAACAATTGCTTCTCGCGCCAAACCTGGACTGGGTCGGGTTCGACCTCCGCAAGGCGCTTGAGGACGGCATGGAGCTGCAGACCGTCATAGAAAACGACGCTAACGCGTGCCTGCTGTCCGAGTGCTGGTCCGGGCGTCTCGCCAATGTCCGGCATGCGGTGCTGGTCGCCGTTTCCGAGGGCATTGGCACGGCCATCCTCGCCGGTGGTCAGCTGCACTCCGGGTTCAACGGTCTTGCGGGCGAGTTCGGCCATGTCCAGGTAGAGCCCCACGGCCCACTGTGCGGCTGCGGTCAGCGAGGTTGCTGGGAGGTGGTTGCCTCCTCGCGCGCCGCGCTCAATACCTACCGTGAGCTTAGCGGGACCCAGGCCGCACTAGACATTTACACCCTGTTGCGCCTCACCGAAGAAGGAGACACGGCGGCCATCGAGGCGGTGTCCAAGCAGGCAGAGGCGATCGGGCGCGGACTTCGCCTTCTTGTGGCCTCACTCTCTCCCGAGATCATCCTGATCACCGGCGAGATCACCTCCGCATGGGAACGATTCGGGCCGATTGTCAAGGCCGAGCTGGAGCGCTCAGTCCTGGCGGGTCCAGCCCCACTCCTCAACACGGCCGGAGACGGCGAGTCCGCCCGCTTGCAGGGCGCTTCAGCCGTGCTGCTGCACTCGCACGCAGGCTACCTGCGTTCCGCGCATTACAGCTGACCTGCTCCAGCGGCTCACTTATTTGTTGGTAGAAATAAACTGATCGCCGGCGTTCTGTTGAGTGCTCCACCTCTCACAGGGGAACGACTGCGGGCGTCTAAAAACTCCTGATCTTCAGGAAATCCGACTGCATCTTCGTGTCCGTCGCCCAGCGTGGCTGCTGAGATCGTCCCTCCTCTTGACGCTGGTTTGGCCGTTTGCGTATTGTTGCGCAGGTTGCACTGCTCCAGCCCGCAAGGATTTCTTTGCCTAATCCAAATAAGCACCGGGCGGAGATCTCTAACCCGGGTACGCGGGAAGGCGATCGCCGCGGGGATGAAGCTGTGGAGCTTGCCCTTCTTCAAAAGTAATGGCCAACATGCGGGGTTCTTCTGTCCTCCTCGCAAACCAGAGACCGCACCCAGGACTATGTCGATGAAACCGTACACTTCTCTTCTGCCTTACCCCTTACGCTGCTCCCGTAAGCCCTGGTCAATCGCTGCTCGATCGCGTGCCGCTTTGCCTGGAGCGCTGATGGCGATGGTCGGAACCTTTGCCCTCGCGTCGTCGCTTTCCGCGCAGACGGCCGCCGCACCCTACATGGATACCGCGCTCAGCCCGGAGGCTCGTGCGCATGACCTGGTCTCCCGCATGACGCTGGCCGAGAAGGCGGACCAGGGTATCAACACGGCTCCTGCGATCCCGCGACTCGGCGTCCCGGCCTATGACTACTGGAACGAAGGCCTCCATGGCGTCGCGCGCTCCGGCTACAGCACGCTCTTCCCGCAGGCGATCGGCATGGCCGCGACGTGGGACGCGCCGCTGCTGGGTCGAGTGGGCGAGGTGATCTCCACGGAAGCCCGCGCCAAGTACAACGAGGCGATCCGTCACAACATCCACAGCATCTACTTCGGGCTTACGATCTGGTCGCCCAACATCAACATCTTCCGTGACCCGCGCTGGGGACGCGGCCAGGAGACCTACGGCGAGGACCCCTTCCTCACCGGCCAGCTCGGCCTGCACTTCGTGCGCGGGCTGCAGGGTCCGGATCCCCTGCACCCGCGCGTCGTCGCAACGCCAAAGCACTTTGCCGTGCACAGCGGACCGGAGAGCGACCGGCACCGCTTCAACGTCGACCCCTCCCCGCACGATCTCTGGGATACCTACCTGCCGCAGTTTCGAGCGGCCATTGTTGACGGCAAGGCCGACTCCATCATGTGTGCCTACAACGCCGTTGACGGCAAGCCGGCGTGCGCCAGCGACCTGCTCCTCGGCACCGTGCTGCGCAAGGATTGGGGCTTCAACGGCTTTGTGACCTCCGACTGCGGCGCGATCGATGACTTCTTCGAGAAGACGGCGCATCGGTACTCGCCCGACGCCGCGCATGCCGCCGCAACGGCCGTCCTGACGGGTACCGACACCAATTGTGGCACCACGTACAAGGCCCTGCCGGACGCCGTGCGCCAGGGGCTGCTGACCGAAGCGGATCTGGACCGCAGCATCGAGCGCCTGTTTGTCGCGCGATTCCGTCTCGGCCTCTTTGATCCCCCGGCCAGGGTTCCTTATGCGCAAATCCCGTTCAGCCAGGACCGCGCTTCCGAACACCTCGCCCTCTCGCGCAAGACGGCGGAAGAAGCCATGGTGCTGCTGAAGAACGACGGCATTCTTCCGCTAGCCTCCGGCAAGTACAAGACGATTGCCGTGGTCGGTCCCAATGCCGCCGCGCTGTCGGCGCTCGAAGGCAACTACAACGCCGTTCCGAAAGACCCACAGATGCCGGTCGATGCGATCCGGCAGGCCTTTCCCGGTGCGCGCATCCTGTACGCACAGGGCGCTCCGTACGCTGACGGCGTGCCGCTGCCCGTACCGTCCACCATGCTGCGCGAGCGGTTGGACAGCCGTGAAGGCGGTCTGAAGGCCGAGTACTTTGCTGCCACGCGGGGAGCCCTGGGAAGTGTGTTTGCCTCAAAGCCCGTGGCCGTACGGCACGACGCGCAGATCGACTTTGACTGGAACTCCGCAGCGCCCGTCGACGGGCTTCAGCAGGACGCTTACGGCGTTCGCTGGACCGGCTACCTTGTCCCTCCACAAGCCGGTGACTTCGAATTCAACATGCGCCTCGCGCACTGCTATCCCTGTGGCGATCGCGAACAGTTCACCGTGAAGATCGACGGCCAGACCGTGGACACCTACGCCACCCGAGGCGAAGAAGGTCGCGAGAGCACAACGCCACGCTTCCAGGTGCACTTCGCCGACACCGGGCCGCGCGCCATCGAGATCATCTACACCCATGACGCGCCCCTGTTCGGCGGCGGCATCACGCTGGAGTGGGTTCCGCCCGCTGGTTTGCTGCAGGCAGAGGCCACAAAGGCGGTGCAGTCCGCCGACCTGGTGATCGCCATGCTAGGCCTTTCGCCTGAGCTTGAAGGCGAAGAGATGAAGATTCAGGTGCCCGGATTCTCCGGCGGGGATCGCACGGACATCACCCTGCCCGCCAGCCAGACGGATCTGCTGAAGCTGATCGCCGCCTCCGGCAAACCGTCGGTCACGGTCGTGCTGAACGGGTCGGCGCTGGCCCTGAACTACGCGGAGGAGCACAGCAACGCAGTTCTGGAGGCGTGGTACCCCGGCGAGTTTGGCGGTGAGGCCATTGCGCGCACCTTGGTCGGTAAGAATAACCCGGCCGGCCGCTTGCCTGTGACGTTCTACCGCTCCGTCTCGGACCTGCCGCCCTTCTCCGACTACTCCATGAAGAACCGCACTTACCGGTACTTCACAGGAAGCCCGCTTTATGGCTTCGGCTACGGGTTGAGCTACGTGAAATTCGCGTACTCCGGCCTCAAGCTCTCCACTGCCTCGCTTCAGGCTGGCGGCCCACTCACCGCCATGGTGGAGGTCCGCAACACGGGCAGCATCGCCGGCGACGAGGTCGCGGAGTGCTACCTGATGCCGCCCGCTGACGGCAACGACGGCCTCTCGCCCCATCTGCAGCTGGTGGGGTTCCAGCGACTCACGCTGGCTCCCGGCGAAACCCGCACGGTGCAGTTCACGCTGACGGCGCGTGAGCTTTCCGAAGTGGACGCGAAGGGTAACCGCTCCGTGCAATCGGGCGCGTATGGGCTTAGCATCGGCGGCTCGCAACCGCACGATCCGCACGCGGCGACGCCGGCGCAGATCGCCACCTTCCGCATCAACGGCTCCGCCCCGGTTGCTCACTAACGAACCCGCTCTTCATGGGCGAGCCAAGTCCGACTTCCCTACCTACGAAAGCTCACCGAGCGCTACGCCGGCTGGGGGACGCCCGCAGCGCGCAGCCCATGATCTCCGGCAGCATGACGATGGAGGAGATTACCGCTAAGGCGGAGACAGACGCGATCCTTCCGCAGCCACGCTCCGGCAAGCAGGAACAGATCGAAAACCTGCTGATGCGGAGCATCTACTCCGCGCAGCTGTAACGTACGAACATCGGCAATGCGCCTTCGATCCCCCAATCTCGTGGCCGCGGCACTTCTGTCCCTTACCGGGACGGAGGTGCGGCGGCACGCGTCTGCGCAGCGGCGCGGAAACGAAGGCGAAACCTGCCCTCCAGGTTCCCTGGCGTTGAAGTTGATCGTCCTACTCACGGCGCTGCTCTTCCCCGTGCTCGGCACGGGATCGGCGTGGGCGCTGGGGGAGCCCTCCCACGTTAGCTTCGTTCCCCAGCCCGGGGCCTTTCCGCTTGCTCGGCGGGGCGTCGCCAGCCGGCTGTACGTCGACCCGGCGGACTGGCCCGGGGTGAGACGGGCCGTGGGCAGCTTCGCCGGCGATCTGCAGGCCGTGACTGGCCAGACCCCTCTCGTGATCTCCACCTTGCCCACAAATGCAGCAGCGGAGCTTGTGCTCATCGGCACGATCGGTCGCAGCGCCGCCATCGACCGCCTGATCGCAGCAGGCAAGCTGGACGTGTCCGCCGTTCGCGGCCACTGGGAGATGTCCGTCACCCAGATCGTCGAGAATCCCTTTCCCGGCGTACGCAGCGCGCTCGTGATCGCGGGTGCGGACAAGCGCGGCACCATCTTCGGCGTGTATGACCTTTCCGAGCAGATCGGTGTTTCGCCGTGGGCCTGGTGGGCCGATGTGCGCATCCCGCATCACGCCACGCTCTTCGTGAGCCCCGGCCGCTATGTGCAGGCAGAACCCCGGGTGAAGTACCGCGGCATCTTTCTCAACGACGAGGCGCCTTCCCTCAGCGGCTGGACCCAGGAGAAGTTTGGCGGCTTCAACCACCTTTTCTACGAGCATGTCTTCGAGTTGCTGCTGCGGCTGAAGGCCAACTATCTTTGGCCCGCCATGTGGGGCAGCGCCTTCAACGAAGACGACCCCCTCGATCCGAGGCTCGCGGACGAGTACGGCATCGTTGTGGGCACCAGCCACCATGAGCCCATGCTGCGCGCCCAACAGGAGTGGAAGCGCCACGGCACCGGGCCGTGGGACTACACCGCCAACGCGCCCGAGCTGGACAGCTTCTGGGCCGAAGGCATCCGCCGCAATCGCTCCTACGAGAGCACGATCACGGTCGGCATGCGCGGTGATGGTGACCTCGCCATGAGCCCCACCGCGAACACCTCCTTGCTGGAGCGCATCGTCGCGGACCAGCGCCGCATCATTGCCGCCAACGCAGATCCGGCGGTAAAGGACCCTCAGATCTGGGCGCTCTACAAGGAGGTGCAGGAGTACTACGAGAAAGGCATGCGCGTGCCCGACGATGTCACGCTGCTCTGGTGCGATGACAACTGGGGCAATCTTCGCCGCCTCCCTACAGCTGAGGAGCGCAAACGCCCGGGCGGAGCCGGCATCTACTACCACTTCGACTATGTCGGCGATCCACGCTCCTACAAGTGGCTCAACACCTACAGCATCACCAAGGTCTGGGAGCAGATGCACCTCGCCGCCACCTACGGCGCCGACCGCGTCTGGATCGTCAACGTCGGCGACCTCAAACCGATGGAGTTCCCCATCGAGTTCTTCCTCACCATGGCCCGCGACCCCGAGCGTTGGGGCAAGGACCATCTGGACGCCTACACCGAAGCCTGGGCAAGGCGGGAGTTCGGCCCGGAGCACGCCGCCGCGATCGCCGAGCTCGTCACCCTGTATACGAAAGGCAACAGCCGCAGAAAACCTGAACAACTCGAGCCCGGCACGTATTCCCTGCTTATGGACCACGAAGCCGATCGCATCGATGCCCAGTGGCATGCCCTCGCCGCGCGGTCCGCCGCCCTTCAGGCCCAGCTGCCTGCGGAGCAGCAGGCGAGCTTCTTTGAGCTGGTTGGCTACCCCGTAGAGGCCTCCGCCACGGTGAACGAGATGTATATCGCCGCAGGGCGAAACCGGCTATTCGCGAAGGAAGGCCGCGCCAGCGCCAATCGCTGGGCCGATGAGACGCGCCGCCTGTTCGCTCACGATGCCGAACTCACCGACGCCTACAACCACAAGCTCGCCGACGGCAAGTGGGATCACATGATGGACCAGACCCACATCGGCTACACCTTCTGGAACCAGCCACCGCTGAATGCGATGCCGGCCGTACAGCAGGTGCAGCCCTCTGCGGAGACTCGGGTCCAGGTCTTTGCCGAGGGCTCTGCTGAACCTGGTGGCTCGCTTCCGCCGTTCGACGAAGCCAACCACCAGACCCGCACGATTGACCTGGCGCCCGTAGGGGATGCACCCGTGGCCTACCGTGCCACGGCCAGCGTTCCCTGGATCACGCTCAGCAACTCGAACGGCACCGCTACGACCGACACCACGCTGGCCGTCCAGATCGACTGGCCGCATGCACCGCTAGGCTGGGCGTCCGGAACGGTTCAGGTTACGCAACCGAACGCTCCGCCTACGCTTGTCCATGTGCAGGCATATCGCCCGCCTCAAGCCCTGCACGGCTTCGTTGAGGACAATGGACAGATCAGCATTGACGCTGAGCACGCCCGTCAGTCCGGCCCGACAAACGGCCCACACTGGGAGCGGCTCCCAGGCTTTGGTGAACGACTCTCCGCGATGGAAACTTACCCGTCCCTCGCTCCCTCGACGACGGTGGGCGCGCCTTCGGCCTGCCTCGCGTATGAGGTGGAGGTCTTGCACCCTGGCAGCTGGTTCTTACAGACCGCCCTTGCCCCGTCGCTGCCTTTCCAGCCCGGCAAGGGTCTTCGCTACAGCATCCGCCTGGATGCCGGGGCGCCCATCCAGGTCGATGCCTGGCCGCTCAATGCGACGGGCGAGAGCTGGGCTGACGCCGTCAGTAACGGCGTTCACCGCGTCACCACACCCCTCGGCTCACTCACCGCCGGACCGCATGCGCTGCAGCTCTGCCGCGTAGACCCTGGTATCGCGGTGGAGTGGCTCACCCTCTATAAAGACCACCCGCCCGCAAGCTATCTCGGACCGCCCGAAAGCGCGTCAGGAACTGACCTGCACTGAGGCTGCGTTCCCGAACGTTAGCGATGCTGTCCTTTTCAAACCTACGGTTGCTGCGGAGCCGTAGGCCCCATGAACTTGTTGGCCCAGGCGATGAAGTACTTCATGTTCGGCGCGTCGGTGTGTCCGCCATCGTGCTGCCGCCACGCGAGCTGCCCATCGAGCAGCCCGACATTCACGGGCGGCATCGTGGCCGTGTGGTAGTTGCTGGAGACGCCCATCGTCTTGTCTCCGAGCAGCTGAAAGGCAGGTTGAGCCGCTACTGTCGCCATAAAGCTGCCCTGGTGGTCGAGCCACCTCGCGTCCCCATGCTCCGGGATGCCGTAGCTCACAAAAACGAGCCGCGGTGCACAGAGGGCGATCAGCTCGGGCGAGTCAACCGGCAGGTCACTGGCGTTCTTCGACCCGAAGCTCGCTTTGCTCGCGCCATACTTCATGAAGTTCCCGGCCATCCAGTAGTATTCCCCGCCGGTAAGATTCTCGAGCGCCTCACCCCAGTTACGGCGGTTGGGTCGGACGCCACCCTCGCCTGAGGAGCCGATCAGGCCCATCGAGAACCGTTGATCGTACGCTTCGGTGACGAGGGCGGCCTTGCCGTACCTGGAGACACCCTCGATGCCAACATGCTTTGCGTCCACGGTAGGATCCGTTTCGAGGTAGTCCAGTCCGCGGCTGGCATCCCAGGCCCAGGCACGCAGAGCGCCCCAGTCGTCCGGGTGACGAGGCTCGCCCCGGTTTACAAGCCCGATCACGCCCCGCGTCAGCCCGGCCCCGTTGTCCGCCTGGATGCTGGCGGGATCGATGAGGGCGTAACCCCATCCGGCAGCAATCAACTGCTGATTGGGCGGCGGATCGTTGGAAGTGCCGTTCACGCCCGGAGGACCGGACGGTACCGGTAGCCGGTACGGCCCGAAGGGCCAGGGTGCCGGCTCGGCCGTGATGGGCTGATACGCAGGGTACTTGTCCAGGATGCCCTGCAGGGATGGATCACTCTTCGCCAGCAGGGCACGCAGCGCATCGTTCAATGTGGCCAAGTCCTTCGCGTCCGGCTGCGCGGGCGCAGGCAGCGCGGCGCGGCCGAACATCATCAGGACTGGCACCGGACCGTGCGCATTGGCCGGCGTCACCAGCACCATGTCGATCGTCACGCTGATCAGCGGAAAGCCCGAGTTATCGACAGTGCCTACGAGGTGCCTTGCGATCACCGGCATTCTTCCGACCAGCTCGCGATCGACGACCGCTACACTCCAGGTGACCCTGGGGGCGTTGGCTGGAACCCTGCCGTACACCTCCCTGCTGAAGTCTTCTACGATCTGCGGGCGGCGTTGCTTCCACCACAGGTCCGGCGTGGTTACCGCCTTACGGTCGTTCAGGGTCAGAGCATCGGGGTAGTTTGGGAACGGATTGGCCTTCCTCTCGTCGTAGTTGGCATGATCCGGAGCGCTGTCGTTGCCATTGGCACCGGGGCGCAGCGCCTGGATTCCCAGTTGCTCCATCATGTTCCGCTGGTCCTGGTCCTGAGTCCAGGTCACCGCCGGGGGTGGCAGCGGCTTCTGCGGTTCGCCACCGAACTGGCCCAGCGCCGGCAGGGCAGCTGCCGCCGTAAGGGCGAATGACCGTGTGATTGACCCCATCTTGCTCACCTGCGTTCCTTTCGAGTGTGGAACTCGGATCCGGAACCCGGGTCACCGTCCCGTCCCCGATCTTCATCACGCCATTCACAGTAGACGAGAGCAGGCGTGAGGGATAGAGATGCGGGTGTCGGACCCGTTAACCTCCAGTTTTCTGCCAAAGAAGAGCGGGGACACTGTCGCGGCGTGCTGCGGAGGGTCAAGGCGGCCATGCCATCCGGCACCAGCATCTATCCCTCTCAGAAGCACCAAAGCATGGTTGGAGACGCAGGTGAGCAAGAGCCTCGGCAAAGGGATCCTGGCAGGCATGGTTGGCGGTCTGGTCGGTTCCGTGGCGTTGCGCGCCTGGATGACGGCCCTGAGCCAGGTACACAAGGGCACAACCGTTCCAGACCAGAACGGCCCCGCCCACCAGGTCGCCGCACGCGCGTTCGTCAGGCTGACTGGAGAGCCGCCTGTTGGCCGGCAACGCCTGGTCGCGGGCGAAATCGTCCACTACGCCTTCGGCGCCTTCAACGGCTGTCTTTACGGCGGTCTGGCTGAGTATCAGCCATGGACAACGGCCGGCGCGGGCCTGCTCTTCGGCACCGGCGTCTTCCTTGCCGCAGATGAGTCTTCGATGCCTTTGTTGGGCCTCGTTCCGCCACCCTGGAAGGAAACAGCAGCCGCTCAATTGGAACACTGGGCCGCGCACCTGGTGTTCGGCGTCGCGAGCGAGCTTACCCGCCGTGCAGTGCGTCGTCGTTTGTAGGGCAACTCACTTCGGATTAAGTCAGATCGTGACGGCAAACTTCTTCTCAGGGGGACGAGAGCGCGGGAGAGCGGAAGAAGATTCCTGCCTCCGCCGAGGAAAGCGCCGCCAGTAAATCAAGGGCTAAACGCCGCTTAGGGACATAGGCATGCCCAACGTCTTTTGCTTCCTTGATGAAGTCTTCGTCCTCAAAAGCCTGCGATCCTGACACCTTGACTATCTACAATGCCTGAGTGTAGATAGTCATACTATGGGAAAACCGAGTGACCTGGTGCAAGGCACCCTCGACCTGCTGATCCTGAAGACGATCTCACTTGAGCCGCGTCATGGCTGGAGCATTGCAAAACGGATTCAGCAGGTCTCCGGCGAAGTGTTGCAGGTGCAACAGGGCTCGCTCTACCCGGCGCTGCACAGGCTTGAGCAACACGGCTGGATCCGGTCAAAGTGGGCGGAGAGTGAGACCGGTCGTCAGGCCAGGTTCTATTCCCTGACCGCTGCCGGTCGTTCTCAGCTGGAAACGGAGAAGGCACAGTGGCAGCGGCTCTCGACCGCCATCGGCCTTGTGGTTGAGGGAACAGTCTAGTGGCCGCCTGGCGTTGGCTCGATGCCGCTTCCGCAAAGCTCCGTACCGCATCAGGCCGCAAAGTCGCCGGGGCTGAGCTGACGGACGAAGTGGAATTCCATCTCGATCAGCAAACCCAGGAGTACCTTGCCGAAGGCATGTCCGTGACCGAAGCGCGGCAACGAGCGCTACGCACGTTCGGCAACGTGCCTCTGGTGAAGGAGCACACGCAGGAAACGTGGGGCTTGGCCTGGTTCGCATTCCTCGCAGAAGACTTCCGCTATGCGTTACGCCAACTGAGACGATCGTACGGCTACGCCATCACGGTGATCCTCACCCTGGCGTTGGGAGTTGGGGCAAACCTGGCCGTGTTTCAACTCATGCATGGCGTGCTCTTCAATCAACTTCCGATCCAGAGGCCTTCTGAGCTCTATGCACTGCGAACGGTCGCCTCACCTTTCGATAGCCAGTGGTTCTACTCCCTCCCCGCCTACAAACGCCTGCTGCAGGCAACAGGATCTGCCGCGCCGGTGATTGCGCGGTCGGGTTTTGGCGGCGGCGTTCTGCAGGCTAGCGACGGCTCCTCTGAAGAGGCCAGCTTCCAGTTGGTCTCCGGGAACTTCTTTGATGTCCTGGGGCTGTCGCCATCGGCAGGACGACTGCTTCACGCCTCCGATGACCTGCCGAACGCAAGCGACACCCCTGCGGTCGTGAGTTATGAATTTGCGGAAAAGTACTTCGGCTCCGCACAAGCGGCCATCGGAGTCCATGCGAGTCTGAATCGGGTACCGCTTGTCATTTCGGGTGTGGCGCCCGAGCACTTCCACGGTGTGGTCCAGGGCGCGTCCCCTGACCTGTACTTCCCTCTGCCCGCACAATCCACAGGGCATCTCACCACCTGGTTCGATTCGCTTGGACCCGGCTTCAACAACAATCTGGACGCTCCATACGCGAATCAGGACAGCATCTTCTGGTTATGGGTGCTTGCCCGGGTCTCCCCAGCCGAGAAGAAAGAGGCTGCAAGCCTTTGGACAAAGGCGCTGCAGCCGGATTTGCGTATGCTCGCCGGGGCGAACAAGGACCCGAAGGAGAGTGAACGGATCCGGACAGCGCCGGTGCGTCTCATCCCGGTACCGGGCGGCGAAGGATCGCTGGAAGCGAGGTACGGTAAGCCTCTCTACCTGCTTTTGGGCATGGCAGGTTTAGTGCTGACGATCGGCTGCCTGAATCTGGTCAACCTGCAGCTTGCCCGGCTCTCCAGCCGTGCGCGTGAGCTAGCCGTGCGTACCGCCCTGGGAGCGAGTCGCTGGCGCGTCATGCGTCAATTGCTTGCCGAAGACCTTGTCCTGATCGTGATTGGCGGGAGTCTCGCC
>CAXTFS010000076.1:0-12277 GCA_964243395.1 uncultured Acidobacteriaceae bacterium
CTTGGGATGGGCACGCTGGCGCATCTGGATTCGCCGGCGGGTGGCACCAACGCCTACTTCCATGATCAGGTCACACATACGACCTATACCGATTACTGGCAGAGCCGCAATCTGACCCCGCACATGCACGGCGTGCACGCCGCGGTGATGGCCGTGGGTGGATGGTTCGACGCGGAGGATCTGGCCGGCCCGGTAAAGCTGTTCCACGCCGTGGCCAAACTAAGCCCGGAGGCGCCGGCGGACACGCTGGTCGAAGGCCCCTGGGTGCACGGAGGATGGGCGCGCGGCGACGGTGCGCGGCTGGGCGACATCAGCTTCGGGTCGGATACGGCGATCTTTTATCGCGACAACATCGAGGCGCCGTTCTTCGATCACTGGCTGAAAGGCAAGCCCTCGACACCGCTGCCCACCGCCTACACCTTTGAGACCGGCACCGATGCCTGGCGGCAGTACGCCGCATGGCCGCCTCCGAACGCAAAGCCGCGCACGCTGTACCTGCAGGCGAACGGCGGCCTGGGCTGGGATACTCCCACGGGCCGCGACAGCAAGGATGAGTACGTCAGTGACCCGGCGCACCCTGTGCCGTTTACGCCCTATGTCACCGGGCCGGATGTGCCGCAGCGCTACATGGACGACGACCAGCGCTTTGCGACCACACGCGGGGATGTGCTGGTGTACCAGAGCGAACCGTTGACCGAGGATGTGACGGTGGCGGGGCCGGTTTCCCCGCAGCTGCGCGTCGCGTCGACCGGCACGGATTCGGACTTCGACGTGAAGCTCATCGATGTGTACCCGGAGGACTACAAGGATCCGGAGGAAGTCGCCTCGCAAGGCAAGCGCGTGACCGGCGCGCCGCCGGTGATCCTGCAAGGCTACGAGATGCTGATTCGCGGCGAACCCTTCCGCGCGAAGTTCCGTAACTCGTGGGAGCATCCGCAGCCGCTGACGCCGGGCAAGGTTACGGAGGTGAACTTCAGCATGCAGGATGTGAACCACACGTTCCGCAAGGGTCACCGCATCATGGTGCAGATTCAGAGCTCATGGTTCCCGTTGACGGATCGCAATCCACAGACGTTTGTGGACATCTCGAAGGCCACGGCCGCCGACTTCCACAAGGCCACCGAGACGGTGTTCCACCAGGCCGATGCGGCAAGCGGGATCGAGTTGCTGGTGCTGCCACAGCCGTAAATTCGAGCCGTTCTCAGCTGCCCGGCGCGGCGATGTTGAATGGGTTCTCAAGGCTCGGGCTCTGGGGCGTGAACAGCTCCGCGCCCTTGTCCGTGATGAGCATGTCGTCTTCCAGGCGCAGGCCGAACTTGCCGGGCAGATAGATGCCGGGCTCGTCGGAGAAGACCATGGAGTGCGCAAGCTGCGTCCTGTTGCCGCCGACAAGATACGGCCACTCGTGCATGTCGAGGCCGATGCCGTGCCCGACGCGATGTAGAAAGCTGTCGTAGCCGGGACCATAGCCGGCGTCATTGATGACCTTGCGTGCCGCAGCGTCTACGGACTGGGCTTCCACGCCGGGCCGGGCAGCGGCGAGGGCGGCTGACTGCGCGTTTCGCACGATGTCGAAGACCTTGCGCTGCAGGTCGGTGGGCGTGCCGTAGACGAAGGATCGTGTGATATCGGAGGTGTAGCCCTCCACGGTGCAACCGTCGTCAAGCATGACGATCTCATGCTCGTGGATGACCTGCGGTTTAGCGGAGCCGTGCGGTGAGGCAGAGGCGATGCCTACGTTGCAGCTGGCCTCACCGTGGACGCCGCAGTGCTCGTAGGCACGGGCGACGAGGCTTTCGACCTTCTGGTTGCTATCGCCGGGTCCGCAGGAAAGGTACACCGCGCGGTAGACATCAAGGGTGATGTTGTTCGCCAGGCGGAGCAGGGTGATCTCGGCGGGCGATTTCAGCGAGCGGCAGCCGGCGGTGACCGCGGTTGCGGGCACCAGCTTCAGCGTGGGACAGGCACGCGCGATGTTGTAGGAGAAGCTGTACTGCGTGTGCTCCTCGATGCCCAGTGTGCCGCCGGAGAGGCTTTCTTCGCCGAGCGCGCGGCGCAGCGTCACGAAGGGGTCTTCGTTTTCCTGCCAGAGATAGGTTAGCGTGGTTTCTCGTTCGGGAAAGCCGAGCAGGACCTCCGCAAGATGGTCGCGCTCCAGGGCAGGGCAGATGATGAAGGGCGCGGCGGCCTGCGGGATGATGTAGGCGAACAGGCGTTCCGACTGGCCCCAGTGCGTGCCGGTGAAGTAGTAAAGCGACGCGCCGGTGGTGATAAGGATGGCATCGATGCCGAACTGCTTCATCAGCTCACGGGCGCGGTCGAGACGGTCGGCGCGCTCGGACGGCTTGATCGGCACGATCTCGGGACGGCGGTCGGGCAGCGCGAGAATCGCGGTGGGCAGCGGGCTTTCGGGGTTCGGCGGCGGCGACGCGGGTGCGGGAGCGGCGTTTTTGGCGCGTTGGGCCGCGAGAGGCAGAGCGGACGCGGCTGCGGCGGCGGAGAGGACGAAGCGACGACGCGAGAACATGTGGGCATTGTAGGCCGCCCTGAGCCTGGGACTGCCGATGGCGAGGGCGGGTGAGGAGATGCTATGTTCGGGGCTGTTGGCGAGCCTGCAGCCCGCCACGAGAGTCATGGGGAGAGCAGGATTGCCGGGTATGGCGCAGATTGCGATTGATGAGTGGGCACAGGCCCTAAAGGGTCCGGAGCTGGGTGAGATCTTCGGTGCGATCGCCGGTGCCGGTGCAAAGATTGCCAGCAAGATTCGGCTTGCGGGGCTCGACGATATCTATGGCGCCGCCGGTGCGACCAACGTGCAGGGCGAGCAGCAGCAGAAGCTCGATGTGTTCGCGAACGAGGTCCTGACCGCAGCGCTGCGGGACTGCAAGAGCGTCGCCGGGATCGTAAGCGAAGAGGACGATGCCCCGGTGGTGTTCCGCGCCCACGAAGGATCTGCGGGGCCGCGCTTCGCGTTGAGCTTCGATCCCCTGGATGGGTCGTCCAACATCGATGTGAACGTGAATGTGGGCACCATCTTTGGTGTGCGTGCCCTTCACGGCGATGGAACGGGCGTCGAGGCGCTGACCGAGGCTGTGCTGCGGGCGGGGTCGGAGCAGGTGGCCGCCGGCTACATCGTGTATGGGCCGTCGGTGGTATTTGTGGCGACGATTGGCGAGGGTGTGGCAGCGTTCACGCTCGACAACGAGGGCCGGTTTGTCGGATCTGGCGGGGCGCTGCGGATGCCGGAGCAGGGACCATACTACTCGGCGAACGAGGCCAACGCGGAGAGCTGGCCGCCCGCGTATCGCGCGTACGTCGCCGGCCTGCGGAGCGGGGCGCTGGGTAGCAAGCCCTACAGCGCGCGATACATCGGCAGCCTGGTGGCGGACTTTCATCGCACGCTGCTGAAGGGCGGCGTGTTTTTCTACCCACCCACGGGCAAGGCGCCGAAAGGCAAGCTGCGGCTGCAGTACGAGGCAAACCCCCTCGCCATGCTGGCCGAGGCTGCAGGCGGCGCCGCCACGGATGGTGTGGAGCGGATCCTCGACGTCGAGGCGACTGAGATTCATCAACGCACGCCGCTGGCCGTGGGCAGTCGCAACGAGATCGAGTGGCTGCGGAAGCTCGTACTTGAGGCACGCGGATGAGCGTCTCGAGCACTGGATCTGCCGTAGCTGAACGGCTTTATTACGACTCGCCCGCGCTGAGCTTTACGGCGCAGGTGACGGACATCCGCCTGGTCGCGACGGAGCGCACGGAGGCGGGCGGCAAGGCGCAGCTGTGGCAGGTGGCGCTCGACCGGACGGCGTTCTACCCGGAGAGCGGTGGCCAGCCGTGGGATACGGGTGCGCTGATCGCCACCGCGCGCAGCGGTGCCACGCTGGAGGTGCCAGTCGAGCGCGTCGAGGAAGATGCGGCGGGTGAGGTGTGGCACTTCGTGCGCAAGCCACTGGTCCAGGGGACGGAGATCGCGGGACACATCGACGCGGAGCGTCGGATGGACCATGCGCAGCAGCACTCCGGGCAGCATCTGCTGTCGGCGGTGTTTCACGGGCAGCTCGGGGCGCGCACGGTGTCGTTTCACCTGGGCGCGGAGAGCTCGACAATTGACCTTGCCTTACCCGCGGGCGTGGCGAGCGTGAGCGGTGAGCAGATTGAAGCGATCGAGACGGAGGTCAACCGGCTGATCTGGGCGGATCGACCGTTGACGCCGCGCTGGCACACGCCGGAAGAAGCTGCCGTCATGCTGGCCGACGGCCGCTTGCGCAAGCTGCCGGAGCGTGCCGGGCCGATGCGCGTCGTGGAGATGGCGGGCGTTGAGTTCAACGCCTGTGGCGGCACGCACGTTGGGTCTACCGGGGCCATTGGCGGGCTGCTGCTACGGCGGTTGGAGAAGGTGAAAGCAGGCTCGCGGGTGGAGTTCGTCTGCGGGCTGCGCGCGGTCGGGGCGGCCCGGCGGGATTACCGTCTGCTGGCTGGGATCGCGGCTGCGCTCAGCGTCGGCGCAGGGGATGTCCCCGCGCGCGTAGCGGCACTGCAGGAGGAAAGTAAAGCGGCTGCGAAGGCGCGCCGGCTGCTCCTAGACGAACTCGCGGAGGCGCGCGCGGGTGAGCTGCTTGCGAGCGCTTCAATCGGTTCTGTGCTGCAGGGCATCTTCCCGGACAGGCCAGTCGAGTTCGCCAAGCGAGTCGCTTCGCGGATCGCCAGTGCAGGTCGAGTGGCGGTCATCGCTGGGACGGAAGGCGATACGGGTTCCGTTGCCCTTGCCGTGCCGGCTGCAGGCGCTGTGCACGCGGGCAATCTGCTGCGTGAGGCGCTTGCAGCCCATGGGGCGCGCGGAGGCGGGTCCGCGGAACTCGCGCAGGGCGTTTGCCGTGCCGACCAGGTGAGCGATCTCGTCGCGGCGCTGGCTGCTCGACTCGGCTAACGGGACCCGCCGGGAACGGTACCCTAGAACGGTGAGTCTGTTCTGCGATGTCGTGCTGCCCGTTCCGCTCGATCGCAGCTTTACGTACCGGTTGGAGCCCCTGGAGGCGGAGGTCGGCGCGCGCGTGCTGGTGCCCTTTGCGGGGCAGCGGCTGGTGGGCTTTGCGGTCCGCCTGCATGATGAAGCACCGGCAGCAGAGGTCGAGCTCAAGGCCGTCGAGCGCGTGCTCGATGAGGCCGCGCTGCTGGGGCCGGAGCTGATGGAGCTGGGCCGCTGGGTGGCTGAGTACTACTGCGCGCCCTTGGGCGAGGTCCTGCGGGGTATGGTGCCGCTGGGCGCCGAGGTGCGGCGGCAGTGGGTGTATCGCATTGCGGAAGCAGGGCGGCGCGTGCTGTACGAGGGTGCGGCAAAGGGCTCGTCACGGCGATCCAAGTTAAGCGTCGAGGACCAGAATCGCGAGTACGCGGTGCTGAACTACCTGGAATCAGGCGAGCCGGCGAAGATCCCCACGCTACGGGCCGCGACGGGCGCGAACAAGGCCCTGCTCGATGCCATGGCGCGCAAGCGCTGGCTGGCGCGTGAGCCGCTCGCGGAGGCACGCGATGCGCGACGGGTGGAGCAGGTCGCGGTGCTGGTGGAGACGGCTGCGCCCGGCGCCGCAGAGACGGGCGGGGCGAGTAGACGCTTGCCGAAGCTCAACGACAATCAGCTCGGTGTCATGGCAGAACTGGCAGGCTGTGGTGGCCGCGAACGCGTGCGGGAGCTGCAGGTGCGGCTGGCCCGTGCCGGCGTGCCGGAGACCACGTTGGGCACGCTGGTGCGCCGGGGTCTGGTGGCGCTCGAAGAGGCTCCGCAGGCGTTCCATGTCACGGGCCTTGGCCAGAGTGCCGGCAAGCGTTTCGCGCACGAGCACACGCTGAACGAGGCGCAGACCGAAGCGCTGGCGGCGATCGCGGCGTCGATGGACAAGGGTGGATTTCAGCCGCATCTGCTGTACGGCGTCACCGGCTCGGGCAAGACCGCAGTGTATGTGGCAGCGATGCAGCGTGCGTTGGCAGCGGGCAGGAGCGCGTTGCTGCTGGTGCCGGAGATCGGGCTGACGCCAGCGACCGCGGCGCAGATGGTGGCGGCGTTCGGCTCGGAGGTTGCGCTGCTGCACTCGCAATTGACGCCGGACGAGCGTGCCGAGCAGTGGCATCGCATCCGGCGCGGCGATGCACGTGTGGTGGTGGGGACGCGGTCCGCGGTATTTGCCCCGTTGCCGCAGCTGGGCTTGATCCTTGTCGACGAAGAGCACGATGCGAGCTACAAGCAGGAGGAGACACCGCGCTACCATGGCCGCGATGTGGCCGTGATGCGGGCCAAGCTGCTCGGCTGCACGGCCGTGCTGGGGTCGGCAACGCCCTCGCTGGAGAGCTGGCACAACGCGGAGACCGGACGCTATGCCTTGCTCGAGATCCGCACGCGGGTGAACGACCGGCCGCTGCCGGTGGTGGAAAGCATTGACATGCGTGAGGAGTTTCGCGCGACGGGGCAGGAGGCGATCTTCTCGCGCCAGCTGATCGAAGAGACCCAGGCGACGCTGGACCGCGGTGAGCAGGCGATCATCCTGATCAACCGTCGCGGCTACAGCTTCGTGGTGATGTGCCGGTCGTGCGGCGAGAAGATCGAGTGTGAGAACTGCGCGATTTCGCTGACGTACCACAAGGCGAGCCACGCCGATGATGCGCGTGAGCTGGCTGGGCCGGCACGCGTTGGCCAGCGACTGGAGTGCCACTACTGCGGCTATCGGCGGGGTGTGCCGGAGCGTTGTCCCAAGTGCGAAAGTGAGCACCTGTTCTATCTTGGTGCGGGCTCACAGCAGGGCGAAGAGCGCCTGGCGGCGTTGTTTCCGGGCGCACGGCTGGGGCGCATGGATCGTGACACGGTGCGCACCCGGGGCGACATGGAGCGCCTGCTGGAGCGGCTGCATACGGGCGAGATCAATCTGCTGGTAGGCACGCAGATGATCGCCAAGGGACATGACATCCACGGCGTAACGCTGGTGGGTGTGGTGGGCGCGGACTTCGCGTTGGGGTTGCCGGATTTCCGCGCCGCCGAACGCGTGTTCCAACTGCTGACCCAGGTGAGCGGGCGTGCCGGTCGCGGAGAGCTGCCCGGACGTGTGCTGGTGCAGACCTATCAACCGGACCACTATGTGCACCAGTTCACGCGAAAGCACGACTTCACGGGCTTTGCCGCGCGCGAGATGTACTTCCGTCGCGGTGCGCGCTATCCACCGATTACGGCGCTGGCCAATGTGATCGTGCAGAGCGAGTCCTTGCCGGAGGCGCTGGGATGGTCGAGCGCACTGGGCCGGTGGCTTGCGGGAGCGCGTCCCGCCGGCGTGCGGGTAGCCGGGCCGGCGGCGGCACCGCTGTCACGGCTCAAGCGGATTTATCGCTACCACTTTGTTCTGCGTGCGGAGCGCCGCGATGTGCTGCGCGCGTGCCTGCGCGGACTGCTGGCCGCAGCTGACACCGAGTCCATTCCACGGCGGGCGCTGGTTATCGACGTCGACGCACTGCACCTGATGTAGTCGAGAGTCGTCAAAGATTTCTGCTGGGATGGGAGGCGGGTCCTACTCGAGTGCCTGAAGATCCTTGCCGGGCTTGAAGCGGACAGCACGTCCCGGCGTGATGTCCACCTTGATGCCAGTGCGCGGGTTGCGTCCCACACCGGTCTTGCGCGGACGCACGGTGAAGACGCCAAAGCCGCGTAATTCGATGCGGTCCCCGGCGGCAAGGGCACCCTTCATGGCGCCGAAGATGGCATCCACGGCGGCCTCCGCCTTGTTTCGCGGCAGGCCGGTGCGCTCCACGATACGCTGGATGAGATCCTGCTTGATCAAGCGCAGACACCTTTCGTTTAGGGACGAGCCGCGCGGTCGTTGCCGACACCCCCGATGGTAGGTAGCCCTCCTCCTGATGTCAACGGCCCAGGGGCAACTTGCGATAGGCTCAAGAAAGATCTTCATCCGAAAGGAACAGTGGCACACTCTGCCACGTCTTACCTCTCATGGCCATCAAGAGCGACAGGTGGATTCGTACGCAGGCGCAGGAGCACGGCATGATCGAGCCGTTCAGCGAGAAGCAGGTGCGCGATGGCGTCGTCTCCTACGGTCTCTCGTCGTACGGCTATGATCTGCGCGTCTCCGACGAGTTCAAAATCTTCACCAATGTGAACAGCGCCATCATCGATCCGAAGAACTTCGACGAACGCTCCTTTGTAACGGTGCATGCCGACAGCGTCATCATTCCACCCAACTCGTTTGCGCTGGCCAAGTCGATCGAGTACTTCCGGATTCCGCGCGATGTGCTGACGATCTGCGTCGGCAAGAGCACCTATGCGCGCTGCGGCATCATCGTAAACGTCACACCGTTTGAGCCGGAATGGGAAGGGTTTGTCACCCTGGAAATCTCGAACACCACGCCGCTGCCGGCGCGGGTGTACGCAAACGAAGGACTTTGCCAGATCCTGTTTTTTCAAAGCGATGAGCCCTGTGAGATCAGTTACGGTGATCGCAAGGGCAAGTATCAGAAGCAGCAGGGCATCGTGTTGCCCAAACTTTAAGGATAGCCGTGTAGCAGATTTTTCCATGTGAGAAGGGTGAGCTAATGGACGTCGCACATCAGAGCGGAGACGAGGCTGGATCAGTCTGCGTGGGCGTGCTCGCGACCGATCCCCTTCGCTGCATCGGCCTGCAGGCAATCCTGGAGGACAGCCTGCAGATGAGCACCGCCATCCTGACCGACGGTGCCCTGCCCAAGGGATGCAAACCGCGGGTCATCATCCTGGATGCGGGGCTGGATGTTGATTTTGATCTGCGCGGGTCTGTCCGGCGCCTGCGGGCGGCGCTTCCAGGAGCCAAGGTGGTGGTGCTGGCACGGGCCGGTCTCCCGTCGGCGTCAGAGATGGCTGTGGACGCGGGGGCAGTGGGCTTCCTGCAGGCAACCGCGGAGATTGAGGAGATCCACGCGTGTCTCGAGGCGATCCTGGCTGGATCGACGTGGTTGCCGGTATTGGACCTGCCGCCTGCCGCGCCACCGACGGCTACTTCCGGGCCCGCCGATCTTTCCAAGCGCTTCACACCCAAGGAGCGCGAGGTTCTAAGCTGGCTGACCCACGGCCGGTCGAACCGCGAGATTGCCAGCACCATGAGCATCGATGAGGCCACGGTGAAGGCCCATCTGGGCCGTATGTTGCGCAAAGCCAAGGTGAGCAATCGTGTGGAGCTGACCTTGCGGGCCTTGGGCGAGCCACTCTAGCCAGTTCCGCTGTTCACTGAGCGCAGGTCTTGCAACCACGCGGGTGGTTGCTGACGGAGATACCCTCAGAGCATCTTGCACGTGGTGGCAACCTCGGTGCGGACCGCTCCATCTGACCGCTAGCAGTTCAAGATTCCTGCGCATTGATTGAACGACTGGAAAGGTAAGGTATCTGTATGAAAAAGTTAACTGGGGCCGTTTGCGGTCTGATGCTTTCTGCTGGAATGATTCCCGCCCATGCGGCTGACAAGTCAAAAGTGGACGAGCGCTTGAACAGCGCTGCCGATGTGATTCAAGAGGTCATGGCGACCCCGGACAAGGCCATTCCGCAGTCGATTCTTGCGGGTGCGACTTGCGTTGCGGTGATCCCGTCGTACAAGAAGGCTGCCTTTGCCGTCGGTGCGCAGTACGGTCAGGGCGTTGCCACATGCCGCACCGGCCATGGCTGGAGCGCGCCGGTGTTCGTCAAACTTGAGGGTGGCAGCTTCGGTTTCCAGATTGGCGGCCAGGCCACGGATCTGGTGCTCGTCGCGATGAATCAGGACGGCTTGCAGCGCATGCTGTCGAGCAAGTTCAAGATCGGTGGCGACGTAGCGGCTTCCGCTGGCCCGGTGGGCCGCAATGCCCAGGCTGGCACTGATTGGAAATTAAATGCCGAGTTCCTCACCTACTCGCGTAGCAAGGGTTTGTTCGCGGGCATCGATCTTGACGGAACCGTGCTTTCTACCAACGAAGACGATGTGCATGCCGAGTACGGCCCGGGTGTGCAGTACCAGTCCATCCTCCGCGGCAACGTTCCGACGCCTCCTGATGCTGTGCCCTTTGTGCACACGGTGGCGAAGTACTTCGTCGTGTCCAAAGACAACCACTAAGTCTCAGCCGCGTCATGCGACACGAGGGGCGGCTTCGGTCGCCCCTTTGACTCGTTTGTCAGTAACTCGCATGGTCGTGGCGACTCCCTAAACCAGTCTCGATACACTGGAGAGGTTGACCGCTTTACAGCCATCTGATCAGGGTCGTTCCTCCGCGCGGGAGGGCCTCGAGTACTGGGCCACCCGGCTGGTGTTGGCTGCGCTCGGCGCGCTACCGCGTCGCTGTGCGCGTTGGCTGGGCGCGGCCATCGGGACCCTTGCACGGGTCTCATCGGCGCGGCTGCGCGCCGTGGGTCTGCGGAATCTGGCACTGGCGTTCCCCGAGCTCTCCGGTAAGGAGCGGGACCGCATTCTCCGCGGCAGCTTTCGCTCAATGGGCTGGCAATTGGCGGAGTTCGCCCAGATGCGGCACTACACCGCCGCCCGCGCGAAGCGCTACATCCGCTACCAAGGCCTGGAGAACTACTTGGCGGCGCGTGCCTCAGGGAAGGGTGTGCTGGTCCTCACCGGGCATCTCGGCGCCTGGGAGCTGTCGAGCTTCTTCCATTCCTTACAGGGCTACGCGATGGCCATGGTGATTCGCCGTCTCGATAACCTGCGGGTGGATGCGCTGGTCAACGGCATCCGCACCATGCACGGCAATCGCGTGCTGCACAAGGACGATTTTGCCCGCGGGCTGCTGAAGGCCATGCACGCCGGCGAGACGGTAGGCATTCTGATGGACACCAACATGACCCCGCCGCAGGGCGTCTTCGTTCCGTTCTTCGGGACCGATGCGTGTACGGCATCGGGCATGGCCCGTGTTGCCTCGCACTCAGGCGCCGCGGTGCTGCCCGGCTTTCTTCTTTGGGAGCCCGGGGAGGGCCGCTATGTGCTGCACTTTGGTCCCGAGTTGACGCTTGCGCGCACCGGTGATGCCGAAGGGGACGCGCTGGCGAATACGGCACTGTTTACGGGCACGCTGGAAGCGTACATCCGCCGCTATCCGGAGCAGTGGCTGTGGGTACACCGGCGATGGAAGACGCGGCCGCCCGGGGAAGAGAGTCTGTACGCATGAGCGGTGGCTTGCTTACGCTGGCGGAGATCGCCGCGATCGCCGCCAACGCCTCGGTCGCCGGCGGAGAGTCCGCCGGGCCTCCGGAAAATGACGGTGTAGGCCGGGTGACCCGGGTTGGCTCCCCGCGTGCCGCGACGGTGGAGACCCTGGTCTTCGCGGAGGACGCCGCGGCCCTGGCGACCGCATTGGTGTCTGAGGCTGGAGCCATTCTGGCGGCGCAGACTGCGGTGACGGCGGATGCGCGCGTGATCCGCGTCGCGGATCCGCGCTACGCGTTCGCTCTGTGCGCGCGAGAGCTGGCGCGGCGATCCTCGGAGCCGACGCACGCGGCGCGCATTCATCCCTCAGCCATCGTGGACCCGAGCGCCAAAATTGGGCAGGGCGTGGCAATTGGGCCCGGCGCAGTGGTAGAGGCAGACACAGCCGTTGGTGACGAAACCGTCATCGGGAGCAACGCTGTTATCTGCCAAGGCGTGGTGTTGGGCAACCGCGTTGTGGTGCAGTCGGGTGCGGTGCTTGGATCGACCGGATTCGGCTATGTGCGGCACCGGGACACGGGCGAGTACCTGCTTTTCCCGCAGATCGGCGCGCTGATCATCGAGGACGATGTTGAAATAGGCGCCAACACGACCATCGACCGGGGAGCGCTGGAGGAAACACGCATCGGTCGCGGCACAAAGATCGATAACCTGGTGCACATCGGGCACAACTGCCGCATCGGAAAGAACGTGATCATCGCCGCCGGCGTGGGGATCTCCGGGTCGTGCGTGGTTGAGGATGGCGCGATCCTGGCGGGACAGGTCGGCCTTTCGGACCACTCCCATATCGGGCCGGGTGTGATCCTGGGTGGCCAGGCCGGCGTGTATCGGGGCAAGACCGTTGCCGGCCCCGGCGAGGTCTTTGCGGGTACGCCGGCGGAGCCCCTGCGGGAGCACATGCGCTCGCTGGCGCGGTTGCGCCGGTTGCGCTAGGAGGTTCGCGATGGCGGTTGTTGTGGTCGGCGGACACACCCGCAATATCGGCAAGACAAGCGTTGTCGCGGGCCTGATCGCGGCGTTGCCGGAGTACGCCTGGATGGCGGTGAAGATCACGCAGTACGGGCACGGTGTGTGCT